>JAGWRH010000161.1 GCA_028876695.1 Acidobacteriota bacterium
ATGAAATATTTCCCAACGAACGCGATCAAGATCAGCGCGGCGGTTACCACCATCAACGATTTCCAGGCGCGCTGCCTACCGGAAAGAATCGCGTAGGCCAGAAACGCTCCGAAACCAGCGACCACGAAGCTGAGGCCGTAGATTCCGGTGATGGTGGTCAACTGCAGAAGCGGAAGATTACCGCTCGCGGTGTAGCCGATCAGATTCCACGGGAAGGCGATGATCGGCAGATGCGCGCGCGCGAATTCCATCGTCACCCACAGAAAGGGCGCGAGCCAACACGCGAGCAGCTTGCTTTTGCGGGAAGCGATCGCGACGCCCAGGGAAAAAACCGCGGTGAGCAAGCCGCCCACCACCGCCACCAGCGCCAAAATACCGGCGGACGTCCATGGACCCACTTCGCCGTACTGGCGCATCACCACGTCCATCCACGGCAGGCTGATCGGGAAAAACGCCAGGCCATTGAGCAGGCCGTAAAGCGGCGAAACGGAGATGTTCGCGCGAAACGAAGCGAGCGTCAGCAATCCGACCGCAATCCACGCCAGCAGCGAGAAATTGTAGTTGGGAAACGACAGCGCCAGAACCGCACCGCTCGCAATCGCGAGCAGCACACGCGTGTACCAATTAAAATGCATTCAACGCTTAATGATAGCTTTAAATCCGGCTCTTTCAAGAGCGCCGCGGGCGGATTCGGCGGCGCGTTCGTTGCGATACGGGCCAACCTGCACGCGGTAGAAGCGGTCCGACGTGGGAGTGACGACGAAAGACGGGAATCTCTTCTGCTGCAGCATTTCCGCCATGGCCAGCGCGTCACCCTGATGGCGCAGCGCGGCAACCTGCAGGACGATCGCTCCTCGCGTGATTCGCGGAGCGCGAAAACGCGCCGCCGCTGGAACTTCCCGCGCGGCCGGAGCGGGCTTCGCTGCCGGGACCGCGGCCGGTGCCGCTGCAACAGGCGCGGACGTAGCCCAGGGCGCCGCGGTCTTCGCGGGCGATTGCAGACGGTCTTCCGTGGACTGATCCTGCTTCTTGCCGTAAAAATCCCACTCGCTGGCATTCGGCGCGGGAACGGCTGCGGCGGGCGTGCCGTCCGGAGCGGCTTTCCGCTTCGCGCTGCGAGGCGGCGCCGCGTAATCGGGCGACGACGCGGCGTGCACCGCGCCGGTGTACTGCGTCTTGCCCATCACGTAACCGAGCGTAAAAAAAACGCCGCAGAGCAGCACCACGCCGAGAAACAGTCCCACGAGGTGCCTGCTTTCGAGCACCCGGTCGCCGCCGCGTTTTCCGATTCCCGCCATTACCTCTTGGTCTCCGACGCTTTCTGCAGCCAGTACGTCACTAGGTCAATCGGAACGGGGAACACTATAGTCGTATTCTTCTCCGCGCCGATATCGGAAAGGGTCTGCAAATAGCGCAATTGAATCGAGATTGGTTGCTTTTCCAGCACCTCGGCGGCTTCCGAGAGCCGCGCCGATGCCTGGAACTCGCCGTCCGCGTTGATGATTTTGGCGCGGCGCGTGCGCTCGGCCTCCGCCTGCTGCGCGATGGCGCGCTGCATCGATTCCGGAATGTCCACTTGCTTCACTTCGACCTTCGCTACTTTGATACCCCAGGGGTCGGTATCCTGGTCAAGGATTGTTTGCAGCTTGGAGTTAACCTTTTCGCGCTCGGAGAGGATTTCGTCGAGCTCGAATTGGCCGACCACGCTGCGCAGGTGCGTCTGCGCCAGCTGCGAAGTGGCGTACAGGTAATTTTGCACCTGGGAAATGGCCCGGTTCGCGTCCACCACGCGGAAATAGCAGACCGCGTTTACTTTTGCCGGAACGTTGTCGCGCGTGATCACGTCCTGTGCCGGCACATCCACGGTATCGAGGCGCATCGAGACGCGAATCAGCTTGTCGATGGGCCAAACCACGATGCGCAAACCCGCGCCCTTCGGTTCCGGTGCCATGCGGCCCAGCCGCAGCACCACGCCGCGCTCCCATTCCTTGATCACGTACACGGAATTAAAAAACCAGATCAGGAAAACGATGACGCAAAATCCCACCACGATTGGCGCCACGTCCATATCCTCCTCCCCCTGCCCACGCGTTTTCGAATTATTTCGCCTGCGACGCCTCGATCGATTCCACTTCCAAGGTCAGTCCGTCGATTTTCTTCACTCGCACGCGCGCGCCCTGCGGAACCGGCCCATCGGCGATCACCGCGCGCCACAACTCGCCGTGGACGCGAACCAATCCGGCCGCGCCCGCCGCGCCGATCGGCTGAATCACTTCGGCTTCCGTCCCTACCAGCTCCTCTTTGCCCGTCGCCGGTTTCCACCGGAACGAGCGCAGCACCAGCCGCATCAGCACGATGATCATCACCGCGAACGGAATGGCCACGCCGAACGCCACACCCACGCTCACGCCCATCCCGGTGAGCGGCGTGCGAATAAGCATCAGCGCCCCGAGCACCATCGCAATCACGCCTCCAACGCCCAAAATGCCGTGCGTGGGAAATTTCGCTTCCAGAATGAATAGCACAAATGCGGCGGCGATCAGCAGCAGGCCCGTCAAATTGATCGGCAGCAGGTGCATGGCAAAAAGCGCCAGCACCAGCGCGATCGCGCCGATCACGCCCGGCGCGAACATTCCCGGATGCGTGAACTCGGCGTACAGCCCCAGCACGCCGATGATCAGCAGCACGAAGAAAACGTCCGGCTGCACGATGCGCGAGAGAAATCGCTCGCGGCTCGTCATTCCCACCGGTTCCACGATGGGATTTGAAAGATTCAAGGTTTCGGTCGAGCCGTCCAGCCGCTTGATGGCGCGGCCGTTCAGTTGCGTGAGCAGATTTTCCGGTGACGTTGCGATCAGGTCGATCAAATTCTCTTTGAGCGCTTCCGTATCGCTGAAGGCCTTCGCGTCGCTCACCGCGGTCATGGCCGTATCCACGCTGCGCCCGCGCTTGCCGACGTAGCTGCGCAGAAACGCTTCCGCATCGTTGAAAATTTTCTTGCGTAGCGTCGGATCGATTTGCACGGTTTGGCCGCCGATTTCCATGATCGGCGAGGCCGCTCCGGTTTCCGTACCCGGCGACATCGCGTCCACATCCGCGGAAAGCAGGATAAAAAATCCCGCGGAGGCGGCCCGCGAGCCCGTCGGATACACGTACGTCGCCACGGGAACTTTCGATTGCAGTATCGACTGGATGATTTCGCGCATGGACGTTTCGAGGCCGCCGGGCGTGTCCATGGTGATCAGGATCAGGCTGGCGTTTTCCCGATTCGCCTGCGCGATGCCGCTCGTAATGTATTCGGCGAGTACCGGTTCGATTTCGTCGGAGATGTGCAGTTCGACGATTTTCGCGGATGCGGTAGGAGCGGCCGCCGCCGGCGCCGCTGCGCGCGTGAAGTGGCCGAAGGATATCAGCGTCGATAGTCCCGCGAGCGCCAGGACGAACATGCTCACACGGCGCCACAAGCATCGCCGGGACTGGAACGTCTTCACAGGACGGCATTATAGCAGGATCAGTTACTTAGGCAGGGAGCGTTTCCTTGGCGGTGCGGCCTAATCTTGCGCCGGCGGCCGCTTGCCGAGTCCAAACGGTGCGGGCGTGCGCAGCACTTCCTGAATCAGCGGGCTCGCGATCACGCCCTTGAACGAGGCGTCCTTTTCCGCGGCGCGCAGGTCTTTGTAACCGGCGTCGCGCGCCAGCTTCAGGTAATGCGCGGATTCCTTGGCGTCATTCAGCTTCGCGTACGATTTCGCCATCAGGTAATACACGGTGCCGGGATCGGGCGCCGAGCGCTGCAGGAAGATTGAGCCGAACTCTCCGCGGCGTTCGAAGATGTGTGGGTCGATCGCCAGCGCTTTTTGAAACGCGACGGTGGCGCGGGGATAATCTTTTCTCCCGCAGTACGCGTAGCCGAGATTGCTGTAGATGGTCGCGAGATCGCTGCCCACGGCCAGAGCGCGGCTATAGTATTGGATCGCGTTTTTGTAGTGGCGCTTGCCGTACTCCACCGTCCCCAGGTTGTTCATCGCGCTGGCGTAGTGCTTATCGGCCTTCCAGGCGCGCTTGTAGTAGCCCTCGGCCTTGCCATCGTCGCCCAGTTGCTGGTAGGCCATGCCGATTTTGTTGAGCAGCACGGCATTCTTGCGATCGGTGGCCAGAATTTTTTCGTACGCGTTCGCCGCTGCGGCGAATTCCTTGCGCGCTACCAGAATGTCCGCGCGCATCTCGGCGGCCTGGCGCGGCGTCATCGGCGGTGGCTGAACCGCTTCCTCCGTCGATGTGACCGGCCGCTGGGTTGGAGGCGCAAGCGAAGCTTGCTGTCCGAGCGTGGCGTGAATGGACAGCAAGAATAGAGCCGGGACGGCAACCTGGGCCAAACGTGTCATAGCCCGTCACCTGGGGAAGCGTTTGCCTCGGAGCGCAGCGATTTCGCTACTTCGACTTGTCCTGCGACTGCTGCTTGTTATCTCCGCCGAAGATACCAAAAATCTTGCCAAAGATGCCTTTTTTCTTTTCCTGCTGATCGGCCGGCTGCGATGGCGGGTTTTGGGCCGCTTGCGTGCCCGCCTCCGGAGGAATTTGGGCGCTCGTCGAGCCGTTGGCCGGGTTGGGCGGAGCCGCTTGCCCTGCGGGAGGAGGCGGATTCGGTCCCTTGCCGAAAAGATGCTCGAGCCACGAAACCGGCGCCGATGCCTCGACGCCGCCGCCATGCAGCTGGCAATACTGCGTCGGCTCCGTTCCGGCGACGAAATACTCTTCCTGGGTCTGCGCACACGAAGGCGTAGCCAGTTGTCCGCTCTGCGGATCGATCATGGCCTCCACCACGCCCGTGGGCGGCGGGAACTGCTGCGTGTCCCGGTATTGCGGCAGCTGCACGGCGCGCTTCATGAACTCGGCCCAGATCGGCGCGCTGGTCTGGGCGCCGGTCAGGTCGATATCGCGGTCGTCGTCAAATCCCACCCACACGACGCACTCCAAATTGGACGTGTAGCCCGCGAACCAGCCGTCGTGCGAAGTCCCCGTTTTTCCCGCGGCGGGCGCCTGGAAACCGAATTCGCGCACCACCGCTCCAGTGCCCTGATTGATGACGCCTTCCATCAGGCTGGTCACCAGATACGCGACTCGAGGATCGAGCACCGGGCGCGTCTGCGGCGAACTGGATTCCACCACGCTGCCATCGGACGACACCACGCTGCGAATGAACAGCGGCTCGGCTCGCACGCCTCCGTTCGCAAACGCGGTGTACACGGCAGCCACGTCGATCGGCGTCATATCGTAGGTGCCGAGCGCCATCGCCGGCGTGGCCAGAATCGGAGTCTTAATTCCGAGCTGCCGCGCCATATCCACCACCCGCTGATAACCGATCATCTCGGCGACCTTGATGGTCGCTACGTTCAGCGAATGCAGCAGCGCCTGGCGCGTGGTCACGGTGCCGAAGAATTCCTCGCCATAGTTATTGGGAGTGTATTCCTTGCCGTCGAACTCAAACGTTGTCGGCACGTCTTCGACGGTGGTGGTCGGCGTTACCACCGGCTGCAGGCCCTCCACCGCATTGTCGAATGCCGCCGCATAGACGATCGGCTTGAAGACCGATCCCGGCTGCCGGCTGGCCAGCGCGTGGTTGAACTGGCTTTCGCCGTAATCGCGCCCCCCAACCAGCGCGCGAATGGCCCCCGTCTGCGGATCGAGCGCAACGAGCGCCACCTGCGGATGAGCCACGGCAAGGCCTTTGCGCTTCCAGATGGCATAGCGCCGCGCCAGAACTTTATCGATGCTTGCCATCCCGATCTCCACCGCTTCGGCGGCGTCGCGCTGCAAATCCGGATCGAGCGTGGTGTAAACCCGGTAGCTCTGGTCTTGCAGGTCCGTGGCGGAGATCTTTTCCAGCAGGTGCTCCTTGACCATATCGACGAAATACGGCGCCGTGCTGCTGCTCACGCCGCCGTTGACGAATTTCAGCGTTTCTTTCCTGGCTGCGCGCTCATCGGCCGCCGAGATGTAGCCATCCTGGAGCATTTGCGTGAGCACGCGATTCCGCGCTTCATCGGCGCGGTCCGAGTGGTGTTCAGCGGTCGAATAGTGATTCGGCGCGCGAATGATCCCGGCAAGAAACGCGGACTGGGCCAGATCGAGCTGGCGTACATCCTTGCCGAAATACGCCTGCGCGCCTTCGCCGAAGCCGCGGATCGCAAAGCTGCCGCGATTGCCGAGGTATATGTCGTTGGCGTAGAGCTGGAAAATCTGCGGCTTCGAGAAACGCTGATCGATTTCGAAGGCCATCAGCGTCTCTTTCAACTTGCGGCGCCATTCGCGCCGGGTGGTGAAGAAGAATGTGCGCGCCACCTGCATGTCGATGGTGCTGGCGCCCTGGGCGCGGTAGCCGCGGCCCAGATCGTAAATCGCCGCTCCGACCACGCGCACGATATCGAACGGGCCATGCTCGAAAAAGCGCTTGTCCTCGGCGGCCAGGACGGCGTGTACGAGCACGGGAGGCAGGTCTTCATAGGCTACGACGCGCCGCTTCTCGCGTGAGCTATCGAAAAGATTGGTGATCAGCTCCGGCTCGATTTCGGCGGACTGCACCGAAGTTCCGCTGGGCGATTGCGCGATGGCCGCCACTTCCCCCCCGCTAAATTTCACGTCGATCGCGTTGCGCCCCTGAAAATAGGAGTTCGGCGATGGCCGAATCTCCACCGTCGAATTGCGGACCAGCACCTTGCCCGGCGCGCCATTGGCCTCGCCTTCCTGATAGCCATCCGCCAGCAAATAGCCGGTAAGCTCGTTCTCGCGCAGCGATTCGCCCACGAAAATGTGTCCCGGAGCGGAATAGACGCTGGACGTGTTATGGAAAATCTGGCCGGTGAGGTGCCGCTGGATCATGTGGCCGAACGAAATGTAGTAGTACGTCAGCACTCCCGCGCCGGCTGCGAAACAGCCCAGCGCCACGATCAGCAGCCCCATGCCGAACCGCGACGTCCAGAATCCCCTAGCGATGCGAATGCGCAATCCGTCCTCCGACTAGCTCTTCACTACGCACGGAAACCCCTCGTCCGCTCGCTCGCCGCACGCGAACGCTTCGCGCCCGAGCGCAAGCCGACCCTCCGTGCATCCTGCCGAACCCAGGCAAGCCTGCCTGCCGCTGGCACGCGCTGGGCGATAGGACGCGGCTGGGCGGTTCCGTCGTCTCCAGAAATGGCCGATCCGCGATCCACCTGGGCCGGAGCGCCCTGTGCGCTGCTCCGCGCTCGGCATGCCGGGCAGACCCGCCGCATAAACCATTCGGAGCGGCCTACCTTACTGGAATGTCATTCTAGATCGTATGGTTGTCTGCGTGGGGATGAAATTCCAGGGTGAGCTGGTAAACGTAAAGGTCCACGGGCACGGAGTAATTGACGTCGATGCTCACGCTGCCGTTCGACATATCGAGTTGAATGTCCTGTGGCGTTGCCGGGATACCGAGGTCTTGGGCTTTCTTGAGCACGTCCTGGCGAACATCGTCCGGCGTCTTCTTCGGATATTCGGTTTCCGCAAACTCCGCTTCCGTCTTCATGGAATCCTGGAGCTGGTAATTATTGACGTACGGCGGGACGATTTTGATGGCCGAAATGGCCATCGCTACCAGGATCAACACCGTCAGGACGAGATTGACCCTCGCTCCACCGCGCTCCGCCGCCCCGCCCGGACGCGGATTGCGCCCCGCGCGAACCTTGCGATATTTCACCCGCCCATGCACGTCTCTAACGCTACCACTGCCGTGGACCTCCGTGAAACAGCGGCACAACCGGCGTGTTTGCGATGAGTAAAGGCCCTTCCAGCGGCCGCGGCCCAAACACCCGGTCGAGGGCGGCCGGCGGTGATCAGCTGAAGTTGCCGGCCAGCAGTTTCTTTCGTTGCGCGGCCGGGAATCGCTCGATCGCGTAGCGCAGCGTAGTGCGCGGAATTTGCCGGTAGTGCCGCCGCAGAAAATCCAGCAGCGCGCCGGAATCCACCTTGCCGGTCTCGCGCAGCATCCATCCAACGGCTTTGTGGATCAGGTCGTGCTCGTCACCCAGCAGCTTTTCGGCCACGCGATGAGCATCCGTGACTTCTCCAGCGCGAATCAGCGCGAGCGTGGCCACCATCGCGATGCGGCGCTCCCACAGATTCGCGGAGATGGCCAGCCGGTCGAGAATGCCGCGCGGATGATTCCTCAGGTGCGCGCCCAGAATACGGGACGCGGCAGCGTCCACAAGGTCCCAGTTGTTCATGCGCGCGGTGTGCCGTAAATAGAAAGCGACGATGCGTTCGCGCTGCGCTTCGCCGGCCGGGTCATACTGCGCGACCAAAATCTCCAGCGCCGCCAGCCGGTATTCGTGAATGGGCGAGGCCAGTAGCCGCGCCGCATCGCCGAGGCCGAGCGAAACGTGCTGGCGCGCGATTTTCCGCAGCGCGGGAACGGCGATGCCGATGAACCGATCGCCTTCCCCGTATTCGCCCTTTGCCGTCTTGAAAAATTTGGCGACGGATTTTGCCCGTCGCGGGTCGGCCGCGGCCCCGAGTGCGCGCTCCAGATCTCTTCGGCTCGACGGGCGCGCGGGCGTCTTCGAGAGCTTTCGAGACGACGGCGGTCGCCTGCGATTCCGCTCCGGCATCACGCTTCCGTTCGCATTACATGCTCGGCTTCACTTCTGCCCGCAATCACGACGTGGAATAACGTTGCGCGCGGACGATCCGCCCGGATGTCGCGCTTCGCTCGAACTCTTCTGCCGCCGTTAATACGCCTTCGCGAAAATCGCCTTCTCGGATGCCTGGTTCCCGCAGTACACGCACTTTCCCGATCCGCCGGGCTGTTCGATCGGAATGCAGCGCATCGTCGCTCTGGTCTCTTCCTTGATTTTCGCTTCGCAATCTCCGCTGCCGCACCACCAGGAAAACGCGAAGCCGCTCTCGACCGCCTTCTTGAATTCTTCGTAATTCTCCGCGTCGGCGGTATGCGACTTGCGGAACTCCAGCGCGCGATCGAAGAGCGCCTGCTGGATTTCCGCCAGATGTTCCGTCACCGCCGCGGCAATTCCCTGCTGCGCCACGAACGCTTTCCCTTCCTTGCCGGGCCGGTCGCGCCGCGCCAGCACCACCGAGCCTTTGGCCACGTCCTTCGGCCCGAGCTCCAATCGCAGCGGCACGCCGCGCATCTCCCAATCGTTGAATTTGAATCCCGGGCTGATGCCCTCGCGCTCGTCCATCTTCACGCGCACGCCCGCATCCGCGAGTTCCCGCCGCAACCGTCGCGCGTTTTCGAGCACCGTCGCTTTTTCCTCGTCCGTTTTGAAAATCGGTACGATCGCCAATTGATACGGCGCCAGCCGCGGCGGCAGGATCAGCCCCTGATCGTCGCCGTGAACCATGATGATCGCGCCGACGAAACGCGTCGAAAGCCCCCACGACGTAGTCCAGCAGAATTGCAGCACGCCGCCTTTGTCGAGGTATTGAATCTCGAAGGCCTTGGCGAAATTCTGCCCCAGGTTGTGCGACGTGCCCGCCTGCAGCGCCTTGCCGTCGCCCATCATCGCTTCGATGGAGTACGTTTCGTTCGCGCCGGCGAAGCGCTCCGCGGCGGATTTTCTGCCGGGAATCACCGGAATGGCCGCCTCGTTGCGCGCGAAATCCGTGTACACGTCCAGCATCTGCCGCGTCTCCGTTTCGGCTTCTTCCGCCGTCGCGTGCGCCGTGTGCCCTTCCTGCCAGAAAAATTCCAGCGTGCGCAGGAACAGTTTCGTGCGCAGCTCCCAGCGCACCACGCTGTTCCACTGATTGATCAGCACCGGCAGGTCGCGGTAGGACTGAATCCACTTCGCGTAGGCGTGCCCGATGATCGTCTCCGACGTCGGCCGGATCACCAGCGGCTCTTCCAGCTTTTCGCCGCCGCCGTGCGTCACCACCGCCAGTTCCGGAGAAAATCCCGCCACGTGCGATTTTTCCTTTTCGATGAAGCTCCGCGGAATCAGCAGCGGAAACGCCGCGTTCACGTGGCCCGTCGCTTTGAACCGCCGGTCGAGCGCCGCGGTAATGTTTTCCCAAAGCGCCCAGCCATAGGGCCGCACGATCATGCATCCGCGCACCGGCGCGTAATCCGCCAGCTCGGCCCGCAGCACCAGCTGGTTGTACCACTCCGAAAAATCCTCGCTCCGCGTCGGGAGCTTCATATCCGCCATACGTTCGCCAGTTCTCGCTTTCCGGATTCGATTCGCCGCGGTGACTGCTCGCGCGGCCATTCATTATCGAGGGGATCGTCCCTCGCCGTCCACCACTTCCGTCCGCGGCCGCTCCCGTGAATTCGCGCTCGTTGATTTAAATCTCGCGCTGCTTCTCTGTGGAATCGCTTTCGCACCTAGGCGCTTTTGCGGCTCTTGGGCCTTTTGCGTGACTTTCCCGCCGCCGAGCTTCCGCGTCTATTTTCTTGACGTGATTTTTACTCTGTGATATCCCCCATGCATCGGTTCTGCCGCTTTGCCTGGGGTTTATGGGTGGAAATTGTTCGGCTCGTCCGGAGCGTGGGGCCAGATTTGCCGGCAGGATCGACGAAATTCCGATGGAAGCTCCCAATCCGATCTTCACTCGGGCGAAGGTGCCAGAAGCGCTCCTTGCCTGAAAATGCCCGCGAGTTCGTCACCATCGCGGCTCGGTCAAAGCAAGTTCAACATTAAATCTGGGGGGTGGGCGATGCGTTCGCGTCTTGTCAGTCTGACGGTTGTGCGTGCGGTATGGATGTGTCTTCTCGCGCTGGTCTTCTGCTCTTGCGTCGTGGCGCAGAGCGCCACCACCGGCGCTTTGACCGGTACCGTGAGCGATCCATCCGGCGGCGTGATCACGAATGCCACGGTCACCGCTACGAATCTGGGCACCGGCCAGGCTCGCACCGCGACCACCAACGCGAACGGTTCGTACATCCTTTCGCTGCTTCCTCCCGGCAATTACAGCGTCTCGTTTTCCGCCTCCGGCTTCACCACCGCCCAGGTGCCGTCCGTCACGATTGACGTCACGGCCACGTCCGTCTTGAACCATACTCTCGCGGTCGGCTCGCAATCGCAGCAAGTCACCGTCGAAGCGAACGCCGAAACCATTCAGACGCAAAACGCCACCGTCGGCAGCCTGGTCTCCGGCGACACGGTCACCAGCCTTCCGCTCAGCACGCGCAATTTCACGCAAATCATCGATCTTTCGCCGGGTGTGGTCGCCAACGTCTCCACTGCCACGGCGGTCGGCAACGGCACGCAGGATATCAACGTCAACGGCTCCGGCTCCGACCAGAACACCTATCTAATGGATGGCGTGAGCGTCACCAACTACGGCAGCGGCGGCGCCGCGCAGTCCGGCAGCTACGCCGGCATCCCCATTCCCAATCCCGACTCGCTGCAAGAATTCAAAGTGCAGACTTCCCAGTACGACGCCGCCTACGGCCAGAACCCCGGCGCGAACGTGAACGTCGTTACCAAGAGCGGCAGCAACAGCCTGCACGGCTCTGTGTGGGAGTTCAACCGCAATAATCTTTTCAACGCCAACGATTATTTCTACAAGTTCTCGGAGTTGAGCTCCGGTCTGCCGAATAAGCCGCCCACCGTGAAGCAAAATCAATTCGGCGGAACGATCGGCGGGCCGATCAAGAAGGACAAAATTTTCTATTTCGGCTCCTACCAGGGCACGCGCCAGCTCAACGGCATTGGCAGCAACGGTTTCGCCACCGCCATCACGCAGGTCAGCCTGCTGCCTTTCAACGAGCCCGGCGTTCCCTTCGCCAAGGCCCGCGCCGATGCCGCGAACGGCGGCGGTTCAGGATCCATTCCGCAGGATTTCATTCCCGGTAATCCCGCCTGCAATTACACCACGTATCGTCAATATCTCGGCTGCGCGTTCGCCGGCACGTGGGATCCGGCGTTCCCCGGGCTGGGCACCGGTAAAATCGTCGCCTCCAATGGCTCGAACATCAGCAACACCGTGATCAATCTCCTGCGCCAGACGGAAAAGATTCCCCAGGCGCAGGGCGGCTTCAACAACGGTTATTACATTCCCAGCTTGCGCTACAACCCCGCGACCGGTTTGCCGTTCTGCGACGTCGCCTCCGGCGCCTGCTCGCTTCCCACCACCATCTCGCAACCCACCAGCGCCAACGAAGATCAGCTGATGATCAATACGGATTACGTGCTCACCACGCACAACACGCTCACCGAGAAGTATTTCTTCTCGCGCGATCCGCAAATGCAAAGTTTCAGTTGCATCGTCACCGGCTGCTATCCCGGTGCCCCAGAAAACGCCAAGTACGGCGCGCAAATCGCGGTCGTCAGGCTCACCTCCGTCCTCACCAGCAATGTGGTCAATGAAGTGTTCGGCTCATTCGACCGCCTGTACTTGAACGTCACCGATGGCGTCACGGTTCAATCCTGCGCGGGCGACGGCACCACGGCTCTCAATATCACGCCCGCGGTAAACGACGGCACCCCCTGCCCGCTCACCGCGGCCGCCGCTAAAAACCGTGAGGACTCGCTGATCCCGGTCATCGGCACCATCGGCGTTCCCGACGGCATTCTCGTCCCCGGCCGCACCAGCCCAGCCCCGTTCACCTGGGGCACCTGGAGCGCCGGCGGCAACTTCTTTTCTGCCACCACCAGCATCCAGAACAATTTCATTACCGGCGATCAA
>JAGWRH010000011.1 GCA_028876695.1 Acidobacteriota bacterium
AGGTGGCCGCGCTGATCGTTAACTTCTTTCAGCTTGTGCATGTCGAATATCACGATCGCCAGCTGATGGCCGTAACGGTTGGCGCGGGTGAGCTCTTTCTCGCAATACTCCTCGAAGAGGCGGCGATTGTAGAGCCCGGTAAGTGAATCCGTGGCGGCATTCACTTGCAGCTTCTTGAACTCCTCGAATTCCACCAGGATCGGAACGCGAAGAGCGTTCGCGGAGGCCAGCACGTCCACGATCGCGGTTTGAAGCCCAATGCGACGCCCGAGCCGTTCGGAAAATTCGCGCCGGCGCTCGAGAATGCGTCTCCAGTAATCGTTGCCTTGCGATTCGCTGAGGTCGATTTGCGCGACGGTTCGGAAGAGCTGGCGCAGAAACTGTCCGCGCGCGGATTCGTCGAGCCCTTCGAGGGTCTCGACGAGCAGGTCAAAAAAAGAATCCTCCGCCGGTGTCTGCGGCTGAAAAGCTTCGCCGGGCTGGGCCATTATGTAAAATTCCAGAGCTGTATTAGCCTGCCCCAGATCTCCGGGGCACCTGCGGGGGCAACCGTACTCTAGCACGGCACAGTCCATTCGGGGAGGCCCGAGGCAACGAGCGCCTCGTACTAAGCTTCCGTGCAGCACTGACTTACGAGGCGATTCCTTGGCGGGCGCGTTCTGGCAGGCGTGAAAGGAGTGAAAATCGCTTCCACTTTGTGCACCGGGGGCTGCGCGCAGTTGCCCGCGCGCCGGGGCCTAGCCGATTGGCTTCAGGAATTCGACTCCGATTAAATACACGTCGCCAGCCTCCTGTTGGCGCTTCACGCGCGCCTGGATCGGCGGCATACCAGCCGGGACGAGCGCCGTCGAGGTAATCGATGGCGCCGGTATGGTCAACGTCACGATGTCGTTCAGGACCAGCGGCCTGGGACAAGTTACGAATGCGCCGAGAGCGCTCACATCGAGCGTCTTGGCCAGTTCCATGAATTGCTCCCGTTGCGCATCGAGACCACGAACAAACAGAGGTATCTGCAAGCGGAGGCGCTGCGAGCGCCTCCGCTCGTCGTAATAATTTGATCGAGGCATTCGATGTTCGACGAGACTATCTTTTACGTCCTCTTTAGAGGTCATTGGTACCCTAGTATTAGTACTCGATAAGTTTGTAGGTTTACGAGCAACTGCAACGCCGAATTCGTGCCAGATCGCAACTCCCAGATAATCAGCCACTTACGAATAGAGGGCCATAGGTCTCGTGAGCGTTTTGGACGTCCGCGCTGCTGCTTTACTGCAAAGCACTTCCGTCAATGTGCAAAGCTAGGACGCATTTACCATTGACACATATTGGAGCCTCTGCGAGCATTGCGGTCCGCGGACAGAGGTCATTACCCGCCTGACCACGAGAGTTTTTCTGGGATTGACGGAAATCGTTTTTCCTTGGAGGGTTCCGTTGTCTAAAAGCGGTACGGCCGAAAACTCCACCGCTGGGCAGGTCAATCTCAACCTCCACTTGATTGCCAGCGTGCTCGATGCCGTGGATGGGCCGCTTGTCGTCGCCGAGCGCACCGGGCGGGTGCTTTTCACAAACCTGCACGCCCAGGATATGTTTCACGCGCGGGCCATCCAATCCACGCAGGAAATGAACCTTTTTAGGGACATTTTGCGGATCGATCGCCGGCAGGTGCTGGATCAGCTCGAAGATGGCGTTCATGAAGTGAACATGCCGGTGCAGTCGGCCGCAGGCGACTACCGAGTTCGCGTTCGCTGGCTTCCCGAACCCGATTGGCTGGCGGTACACCTCGATTCCGTATCCGACGCTCCCGAAGGTGAAGCGGAGATGCGGGAAACGGTGCAGTCGCTGCTGCAGGAACGGGAAGCGACGTATCGAAATCTGCTGGCCGCATACCTGCGGCTGCAGGAAGCGAACCGCCAGAAGACGGTGTTCCTCGGATCCGCCGCGCATGAACTGAAGACACCGCTGGCGGTGATGAAGGGCTACTACGACATGCTGCTCTCCGGTTCGCTCGGAAAGCTGAGCACGCGGCAACGCGATATTTTGCAAGAGTCGAAGGAAAGTTGCGACCGGCTGGTACGCCTGGTGTCCATGTTTCTAAACTACTCGGCGCTCGAAAGCGGCAAGCTGGTGATGCAGTTGCACGATAATGACCTGCGCGACTGCATCAACGACCTGGCGGGACGCTGGCACGACGCCTATCAGCGCGCCAGCGTGAACCTGGAAATTGAGGCCGATCCGCGACTGCCCATCTTCAACTTTGATTATCAAAAGGTGCAGCAGTGCATGGTAAACCTGCTCGATAACGCGCTGAAGAATACGCCGGAGGGAGGTCGCGTGATGCTGCACGCGCGTCCGCATTTCTGGGAGCGGCGTACCGCGGAGGCCGCGCCCTCCGAAGAGCGCCGGCGCGGATCGGCGGCGCACCCCAATAGTGTGCTCGTCTCGGTTTCGGATACCGGCAGCGGGATCGCGGCGGAGTTCCACCAGGAAATTTTCGAGGAGTTCGTCCGTGTGGATCCGTCGACGTCGGGGATGGGTTTGGGTCTGGCCATCACCAAGCGGTTAATTCAAGCGCATCGCGGCAAGATCTGGGTGGATAGCGAACTCGGCCGCGGCAGCACGTTTTCGTTTCTTTTGCCCATATTTGTGGAATAGCTTCACGCACGAAACTCGCTTTTCAGGACAATTTGATGTCAAGAAAAGAAAAGGTTCTGGTAGTGGACGACGAGCCGAGCATACGCAAGTACCTCCAAACGCTGCTCGAGGTGGAGGGATTTGCTGTAGAGGCGGTGTCGAGCGGCAAAGAAGCGCTGCATCGGATCGGCTCGGGCGAACGGCCGAACTTCGTTATTCTCGACGTGCTGATGCCCGAAATCGATGGACTCGAAACATTGCGCCAGATGATGCAGATCGACCGATCACTCAACGTGATCATGCTTTCGTGCCTCAACGAAGTGAACACGGTGGTGGACGCCATTCGCATCGGCGCGCTCGATTACCTGACGAAGCCATTCGAAAAAGCGGAGCTCGAGGCGGCGCTGCTGAAGTGCCGTCAGAAGCAGGAACTGCGCGCGGAAAACGAATCGCTGAAGGAATACTGCGAAGCGCTGACCGAGGATATCTCATTCCTGGCCGCCAGCCCGCAGATGATCAAGATCCGCCAGCACATTTTGCAGATCGCGCCGGTGGACGTGCCGATCTTCATCAGCGGTGAAAGCGGGGTGGGCAAGGAAGTGGTGGCGCGCATGATTCATCTGCGCTCCACGCGCCGGCAGCAGCCGTTCATCAAGGTGAATTGCGCCGCGCTGCCCGGCGAGCTGCTGGAATCGGAATTATTCGGCTACGAGCAGGGCGCCTTCACCGGAGCGGTTCGCGCCAAGCCCGGCAAATTCGAGCTCGCCAATCGCGGCACGATTTTCCTCGACGAAATCGCGGAAATGGCTCCGCACCTTCAGGCCAAACTCCTGCACGTGTTGCAGGACGGGCAATTTTCGCGGCTCGGTGCCCGCTCGGTGGTCAACGTTGACGTGCGCGTGATCGCGGCCACAAACGTGGACGTGAAGGAGGCGATGCACTCGGGCAAGTTCCGCGAGGATCTCTACTATCGGCTGAACGTGCTGTCGCTGCACATTCCGCCGCTGCGCGAGCGAACGTCCGAAATTCCTCTGCTCTTCCGGCATTTCCTGGTGAAGTACAGCGAAAAATATCAGAAGCAGCCGCCCGAGCCTTCGCAGCATTTGATGGAAGCGGCCATGCGCTATTCGTGGCCGGGAAATTTGCGCGAGCTGGAGAATTTCATCAAGCGCTACGTGATTCTCGAGGACGACCAGGGCAGCTTGCGCGAGCTCCTGGAGATGACCAGCCAGCAGCAGGTGGCTCCGAACGAAGCCGCGCCGGCCGCAAAAGAACAGGGGCTGAAGGCGCTGGTCCGCAGCTTGAAGGACGAGGCGGAAATGGAAGCGATCGCCAACGCGCTCGATCGTACCAACTGGTGCCGAAAAGATGCCGCGCGCATGCTCGGGATCAGTTACAAGGCTCTGCTATATAAGATGCGGCAGTTCAATCTCGACGCGGGTCGCGGCGCGCGTTCCGCGGCGGCCAGAGCGGCAGCTCGCGAACCCGCGGAAAAAGCAAAAACATCCGAGCCCGCACCGGCGCCAGCGGGCATCCGCACCTCTTGATCGAAAATTTTCTTGGCAGTCTTCAGCGCTGCGAAGCCGATTCGCGGTGCCTGCACGCCTCGGAACACTGTCAGCGGCGATCCTGTATGCGCGCCGAGCCATTCGCGTGCTCGCTTCGAGTGAACTGCTCCCTGGGAAAAGAATTGCATATCTAGCGCACATTCAATGAAATACCTCTACCCATTCGCAGATTTTCTGTTCTAGTATCTCGGGGAACGCGGTAGGCGCGCGCGGCCTGCTTCGGGTTGCACGACGGGTAATAGCCTTCACCAAATTCTCGTGACAACGAAACCCCGGGCATTGGTTTCAAAGGATTTGTCGCCGAGTCCGGCCCACGTGCAGCGGTGCTGGCAGGCTAAGCCCCAATCGGCGGCATGCGGTCTGCAGCCCTGCGGCGACGGACCCTGGATTTGGCGCGGAGATTGCTAGTTTGTTACACAGGGGGAGTTCTGTGAACTGCAACTTAGCCCAGAAGGAGCAGCGCGGATGACGGAACGTCGCACAGCGCGTCGGTACGATCTATCTCTTCCAGTGAACGTTCGCCTGCCCATTGGCCGGGAGCTAAAACCGCAGAACGGCCGGACCCGGGACATTTCCACTCGCGGCGTTTACTTTACGGTGCAAAACGATATGGCGCCCGGAGCGGAAGTTGACTTTACGCTGACGCTTCCCGCAGAAATCACGCGCGGAAACGAAGTTTTTGTGCGCGCGCATGGGCGCGTGGTGCGCGTCGACAGGCGAACCGATGACGGCCACGAGACCACGGGAGTGGCCGCGGTAATCGAACGCTACGATATTATTCGCGGCGAAAGTCCGCGCAGTTAGGGCGATTTCAAAGCGCGCCTTCGAAGAAATCAATCGTATCTATCGAAAGCCATAGCAGATAAGTCGGCGCGGGATGAGACGCCGGCAGGAACACCTGTTCCCCAGAGTGCCAAGTTTTTACACGCCAGCTTTGCACATTCCCGCCAAGTCCGAGTGCGGTATCACGTGTGGTCCCCGCGCTAAGTATTTAAGGACGAGCGAGTTACATGCGCAATAGTGATCTGGAGCCAACCCGGAGAGCGCTCAATACGAGTAGTTTTTTTTGGCCGGGGATGTGCACAAGCCGCTGCAGACCTTGAACCGGACGCCTGTCATTCTGCGTTTTGCGGCTCAGGGCGCATTCGATGGCATCACCGGCGCAAGCAAAAGTACACTCCGCTGCACCCCGAGCGGAGCTGCCGCCCGAAGATGTTTACTTCGGGCCATGCGAAGCCATGCGCGACGTCCGCCGCAAGGTGGATCGCGCATCCGGCCTCGACGTTCCTATCCTCATCCTCGGCGAAAGCGGCACGGGAAAGGAAGTTCTGGCGCGATACATTCATACGCTCTCTCCCTGGAGTACTGGAACGTTCGTCAAAGTCAATTGCGCTGCCATTCCTGGGACGCTGCTCGAAAGCGAATTATTCGGTTATCAGCGGGGAGCGTTCACCGGCGCGCATGCGGCCAAGCCGGGCAGGATCGAAGCGGCGCAAGGGGGCACGTTGTTTCTGGATGAAATCGCTGAGCTTGATGCAAGCCTGCAGGCCAAGCTGCTGCACGTCCTGCAGGATGGTAGCTTCACCCGAATCGGCGATTTCGAGGAAAAGCGTCTGGAAGCGCGCGTGATTTGCGCTACCAACCGCGAGCTTGCACGGGAAATCGAATCCGGCTCGTTCCGCTCGGACCTCTTTTACCGCATCAACGTGATCAGCATTCAACTGCCACCTCTTCGCGACCGCCGGCAGCACGTTCCGCAACTCGCCGAGTATTTTCGCCAGCGTTTCAACCAGCGCTTTCAGAAGGACGCGGTACCGTTATCGAC
>JAGWRH010000162.1 GCA_028876695.1 Acidobacteriota bacterium
ACCGAACCGGCGGCGAAAACGTCGGATGCGGTGGTGGCGTTCGACCTGGTGACCGGGAAGATGCTGTGGTCGTATCAAACGGAAGAGAGTGACGCGTGGATGGTCGGGTGCGTCCCGGAGACGACGGAGAATTGCCCGAAGGATCTGGGAACAGACCACGACATCGGATCGTCGCCGATTTTGTTGAGGCTGAAGAACGGGAAACAAATTTTGCTGGTCACGCCGAAGAGTGGCGACGTGTTTGCGCTCGATCCGGACAAGCGCGGCGCATTTCTCTGGAAGACGCCGCTGACCAACACGATCGCGCCGAATAATGGCGAGGTCGCGTTTGGAGGCGCGGCGGTTGCGAACGCGTTTTACATACCCCTTGAAGATGGCAGATTTGTGGCGCTCGATCCGGTGAACGGGAAGGTTTTGTGGGATGTGCGGCTGCAGTCGCTGCGCGAATTGGGCGAGAAGACGCCCAATGGAGAGAATCGCACCAAAGCTGGATTGCGATTCGGGCAATCGGCGGCGGCGACGTTGATTCCGGGGGCGGTGTTCACGGAGGGTTGGGACGGATTCATCCGCGCGCTGGCGGCGAGCAATGGAAACGTGATGTGGCAGTTCAACACGGCGCGGGATTTCAAGACGGTGAACGGGGTGGCGGCGAAGGGCGGGTCGATGGGCGGGCCCGGCGCGGTGGTGGTGAATGGTTGGGTGTACGTCGGGTCGGGATACGCGAATGTTGGCGGCGGGATGCCGGGGAATGTGCTGCTGGCGTTTGCGACGGAGTGAACCAGAGTACTTCGCGCGGGTGAAGAAGCGCGAAAGGAAGCGCGCTACGCGCGCCTTTTGCGGCACGACTAAAAGTCGTGCCCTGACACGAACCACGAGCGCGTGGGGCGCTGGTATTTCGAGCCCATTCGAATCACTGATGAAAGCGATCTGTAAGGAGTTCACAAACGACGCCTCGGACGCATTGTGACGCGGACCGCCCTAAGCAAAAATACGGCGCGGAGGCCATTAAGGACGCCGCGCCAGACGAAGTGACGTCTTGCTCGACGGGGGCCGTCGCGGGATTGCTGCGAATGCCATTCAGGAGAATGGCGCCCTCAGGGCACGACGCTCGTGACTGACGAATGCGGCGCTACTTTTTGGTGCTGATGGTGATGTTCTTCAGCGTGTCGGGATCGTCTTTCAGCGGGTCTTTGCCAGCCGGGAAATTGTTCTTCTCCAAAATGTAGGTGACGGCGGCCAGTGCGTCGTTGGGATCGAGGCTGCCGGGATTATCGAGCGGCATGGTGTTGAGCACGGTCTGGTCGAATTCGTAAACGCTGTGGCCCGCCCAGCTGTCGGTGAAGCTCTCGCCGGCGAGCGGAGGAGCTTCGCCGCTGCCGCTCATGTCCTCGAGATGACAGGCGGAGCACTGCTGGGAGTACACGTCTTTGCCGTGGGCGGCCTGATCGGACGTGTAAACGCCGTCGGCCGTGGTTTTCGACGCGGTAGCGTCCGGCGCGGCTTTCACGGAACGCAACGAAAGCTGCGAATGCAGCAAAAAAAAGCCGGCGAGCAAAACGGCGGCGACGGCGACGCCCCCAGAGAGGCGGCTGCGTTTTTTGGGCGAGTCGATTTTTGAACCCGAGATCATATCGGTATGTTCCCCTCGTGACGGTAGTGGTATGTTCTCCTGCTATCAGCCTTCTATGGTAGCAAAGGCGACCGGGAGCGCGCATCCGCGAAGCTTCGCGGCAAAAGGGTGTGGCAAGGAGGCAAAATGAAAGACGCGAACGGGCGGCGCGAGGTTTCACGGCGAGGATTTTTGGCTGGTGGAGCGGCGACGATCGTGACCGTGGCATTGAGCGGGGCGACGCTGCTGCTGGACCCTCGAGGCGCGTGGGCTATCGAGCTGCGAAATTTCACGCCGGGCGAAGCGCGTGTGCTGTTGCAGCTGGTGCGCGATCTCTTTCCGCATCCGCAAATCGCGGAGACGTATTACGCGCAGGCGATGGAGCCCCTGAACGACGAGGCTGGCCGGAACGCGGCTACAAAGAAATTGCTGGCGGACGGGGTTGAGCAGCTGAACCGCCTGGCCAAAGCGCCGCCGGGAAAGACGTACGCGGATGTGCACGATGAAGCTGCGCGCGTGGCGGCGATCAAGAAGATCGAGGACGGCCCGTTTTTCGCGAAGGTTTACAGCACGACGGTCGTATCGCTGTACAACCAGCCCGCGCTGTGGCCGATTTTCGGGTATGAAGGACCATCATCGCCGAAAGGCGGATATTTGCATCGAGGATTCAATGATTTGGATTGGCTATAACGCCCCAACGCGCAAAAGCGGCGCGCCGGGGGCCGCACTGGGAATGCGGAAACGCGCAAAAGCAGCGGAGGGGAATGATGCCTGCGAGATTTGATCTGAACGACTCGTCGGTGGTGGTGATTATCGGCTCGGGCGCGGGCGGCGGGGTGGTGGCGAACGAGCTGGCACAGCGGGGAATTTCCGTCGTGGTGCTCGAAGCGGGCAAGCGGCTGCAGATGAGCGATATCCAGAACGACGAAGTCGCCATGTTCGGCCTGTTCACGTGGATGGACCCGCGGACGACATCGGGAACGTGGACGGTGGCGAAGACCTGGCCGACGCTGCCGGTGTGGACGTGCAAGCTTGTAGGCGGGACGACGGTGCACTGGGGAGCGGTGGCGCTGCGTTTTCAGGAACACGAGTTCAAGCCGCGCACGCGGTACGGGCACGTGACGGGCGCGAATTTGATGGATTGGCCCATCGACTTGAAAGAGATGGAGCCGTACTACGACCGCGCGGAAGCGAAGATGGGCGTCTCGGGGCGGCATGGGATGCCGCTGCTGCCGGTGAGCAATCACGGGAAGGTGCTGTTCGCGGGCGCGAAAAAAATCGGCTACAGGGAATTTCGCGTGCCGACGATGGGGATCAATTCCGTGGCGCACGACGGGCGCGCGGCGTGCCAGCAGACGGGATTTTGCATTCAAGGATGCACATTTCAGGCGAAGTGGTCCACGATGTACGTCGAG
>JAGWRH010000163.1 GCA_028876695.1 Acidobacteriota bacterium
CCGAACCAGAAGGGCACGGCTACACGGAAATTCTGCCGCCGTTTATCGTCAACACCGCTTCGCTGACCGGCGTGGGGCAGTTGCCGAAATTCGCGGCGGACATGTTCCATCTGGAGGGCACCGACCTGTGGCTCACGCCCACGGCGGAAGTGGAACTGACCAGCCTGCATCGAGACGAAACGCTCGATGCGGATGAGCTGCCGCTGAAGGTCTGCGCCTGGACTGCGTGCTTCCGTTCGGAGGCCGGCGCGGCGGGCAAGGACACGCGCGGCATCAAGCGCCAGCACCAGTTTCAGAAAGTGGAGATGTTCAAATTCACGCGGCCGGAGCAGAGCTACGACGAACTGGAAATGCTGGTGGGCAACGCCGAAGCCGTGCTGCAAAAGCTCGGGCTGCACCACCGCACGGTGCTGCTCTGCACCGGGGACATGGGCTTCGCGTCGTCGAAGACCTACGACGTGGAGGTGTGGCTGCCGTCGAGCGGCGAGTTCATGGAGATTTCGTCGTGCTCGAATACGGAGGCGTTTCAGGCGCGGCGCTCGGGAATTCGGTTCAAGGCCAAAGGCGGCGGGAAATCGGAGTTCGTCCACACGCTGAACGGGTCGGGGCTGGCGGTGGGGCGAACGTGGATCGCCATCGTGGAGAATTATCAGCAGGCGGATGGCTCGATCGCGATTCCGGAGGCGCTGCGTCCGTACATGGGAACGGACCGCATCCCGGCGCTGGCGGCGCCCGGAAAAGCGAAGGCATAACGGCGGCGTCCCGCAAATAAAAAGCAGATTCCTCACACGTCCGCAGAAATCGCGGACGGTTCGGGATGACAATCCTGAGTGAGAGGCAGCAAAAGCAAAAGGGCGCCAGTTTCAAGCTGGCGCCCTTAATCGAGGATTGAGGCACGATCCCCAGCGCGCCCGGCCCAAAGCGCAAGCGTTTGGGACCCCGCAACTTCGGCGCGCGGCGGGGATCACGCTTCAGCTGGCCGGTTCTATTTTGTCAACCGTGAGCACGCCCTTGGCGAGCGATCCCGTGACCTTCACTTCGTGCCCGAGCGCTTCATCGGGATTGACGGCATCCTGATTGGCGATGGAGATTACATGCTTGGTCTTGGCACTCACGAACACGTACTTCTCGCCCTTGGTCTTCACGCAGGTTTGCGCGCAGGCCTTGTGATCGGCGCTCATGCCCTTGGCGCCGCAATGACTGTCGCTGATCCAGCCGGTCAGCGTTGTGGCCTTGGCCGCTGCGTGCGTGGACAAGCCAAACGCGAGGGCCAGCATAGCCAGCAATCCGAACATGCCGATGGCTCTCTTCATGGGGTTCCTCCTCAGTGGGATTAGCGGGCCGCCGGCGCTTGCGGCGCGGACGGCTCGTCGGTTCAACTGCGTTGCGATGGGTAGGTAATAGCGTTGATGGTTGCGGTGCTGCTCCTAGGGAGCCTGGTGCGCCCTCTCTTATAGCGCAATCGGAGAGGTTGTGACAAGCGTCACAAAAAGCGAGCGGGATTCCGCGTTGATTCCGGGGCGTACGTCGCATACACTAGGGAATTCACTCAGGGCCGCGGCACGAAATGTGTGCGCGGAGAAGCCGCAGCAGCGCAGGCCTGCCCGAGGCAGGCAAGCCCGCCGACAGCGGGCAAGCCGGACATAACCCCGAGGACAAAACAGAGGAGACGATCCGTTGCCGAAACGCACGTTTCAGCCGCATGTGCGCGCCAGACATAAGAAGCATGGCTTCCGCTCACGCATGAAGAGCCAAGGTGGACGCAAGGTCCTTGCACGACGCCGCAAAAAAGGACGTCACAGCCTCACGCGCGTCTGATGCGCGGAGCAACAGCTTCCCGCGAGCCTGCCGCCTGGTGCGCGGCGCCGATTTCGACGCGGTTTATCGAGAGGGGCGCAAGCGGACGAGCCGCGAGTTGGCCGTTTTCGTGCGCGCCAATGGGATGGCCGTCAGCCGCTTCGGATGGAGCATCAAAAGGGCGCTGGGCACGGCGGTGCGGCGCAATCGCATCCGGCGGAGATTGCGCGAAATCGTCCGGCTGCACCGCGGCGAGATTGCGAGCGGGTGGGACGTGGTGATTCATCCGCGCGCTTCAGCGGCCGATGCGGATTTCGCGGCGCTTACAAACGAATTGTTGAAGTTGCTTCCCCGCAAGAACACGGCCCAGGATTCCAAGGAGTAGCGGTGCGCCAGCTAGAATCGCGTCAAACGGAGCCAAATGGCGGCGGAGCGCCGGAGATGCGCGCTGTGGAGCGCGAATATATCCCCGCGCCCGCAGGCCAAGGCCCATCCAAAGGCGGGGCCATTGGAGCGCGAACGATTGGTTCGTGGGCGTTGCTTCTGATGGTACGCATGTACATCGTTTTTTTGTCTCCGTTTTTCGGAGGCGCCTGCAAATTTTATCCGTCGTGCTCGAATTACGCGCGGGAAGCCATCGAGCGGCACGGCGCGCGCCGCGGCACGCTGCTGGCGCTGAAGCGATTGCTGCGCTGCCATCCGTTCACGCGCGGAGGAATCGATCTGGTGCCGGAGGAACTGCCGGGCGAATCTTGCGGGCATCATTCGGTAAACGCGCGTCCGGTAAGCGCGCGGCTCGCGACCGGCGGCCAAGGTAAAGCCCAGTGAACGAGATGTCCGAGCAGTCGCGAATTGTCGTATTCCTCCTGCTCGCGGCGGTCGTGTTTCTCATCTGGTCGAAATACTTTGCGCCGCAGCCCCCGCCGAACAAACCGCAGCACCCGCAGGCCACGCAATCCGCGCCGGGGCCGAGTAACGGCCAGATGAAAGCGCCTCCGTCGAATCCGGTGGCGATTCCGGCGGTTCAAGCGTCGGCGGAAAAGACGATCGTGGTCGAGAACGATGAGTACCGCGTGGAACTCTCGAATCGCGGCGCGGTGGCCAAGAGCTGGAGACTCAAAAAATATCTCAACCTGGATAAGCCACCGCAGGCGCTTGACCTGGTCCACTCCGACTCCGCCGCGCAACTGGGCTGGCCATTGTCGCTGGTGCTGCAGAGTTCGCAAGACGAACAGAAGGCCAACACGGCGCTGTACGAAGTCGAGCCGGCGACGGACGAGTTGAAGGCGCCCGCGCGGGTTACGTTCCGCTGGAGCGATGGCCACCTGGCGGTGACGAAGACGCTGAATTTCAGCCGGGATTATCAAGTATCGATGGACGTGTCCGTCACGGACGATGGCAGACCCGTTCAAGCCGCGGTGGCGTGGCGCGGGGGGTTCGGCGACGCTTCCGTTAGCGGGTGGGCGGAGCGCGCGGACGTGTTTTACAACCAGAGCGACAGCATCGAGCGTCAGGTCTATAAAAAGCTGGGTGTTTCCGGCAGCCAAAGCCAGCCGCAACAGATCGGCGGTCCGATGCAGTATCTGGGACTGGAGGACCAGTTTTTCGCGGCGGCGTTCCTGCCAGAGAACCAGAACTTGTCGCTATGGGATTGGACGCAGTACCAGACGGTGACGACGGGCAGCAAGCCGGTCTCGACGCCGATCGCTTCGATGGCCGCCGGCAGCAGCGCCGCCGAAGCGCTGCATATGCGCCTGTTCGTCGGGCCGAAAGACATTGGCGTGCTCCGGAGCGTGCATCCATCGCTTTCGGGGCTGATCAATTTCGGATGGACGAGCATTATCGCCAAGCCGCTCCTTTACTTGCTGCAATGGATGCACAAATACATTTCCAACTACGGCTGGGCGATCGTGGTGATGACGCTGGCGCTCAATCTGCCGCTCTTTCCCTTGCGACTGATGAGCCAGAAATCGATGCGCAAGATGCAGAAACTGGCGCCGGAAATGCGCGCCATTCAGGACCGGTACAAAAAGTACTCCATGCGCGATCCGCGGCGCCGCAAGATGCAGGAAGAGATCATGGAGCTGTACCAGCAGCACGGCGTGAATCCGATACCGATCGGCGCGTGCTTGCCGATGCTGATTCAATTGCCGATCTGGTGGGCGCTGGACCGGGTGCTGGAAATGTCGATCGAGTTGCGCCACGCGCCGTGGACACTGTGGATTCACGATCTTTCGGTGAAGGATCCGTATTACATTCTGCCCATCGCCATGGGATTCGCCATGTATCTCTCGACGGCCATGACTCCGCAGGCAGCGGGTGTGGACCCGGCGCAGCAGAAAATGATGAAATGGATGCCCATCTTTATGGCGGCGTTTTTCATCAATTTGTCCTCGGGGCTGAATCTGTATATCCTCACCAGCAGCCTGGTGGGGGCCGGCCAGCAAGTGTACTTGAACCGCACGCAACCGATGC
>JAGWRH010000164.1 GCA_028876695.1 Acidobacteriota bacterium
AGTCCGTGCGCAGAGTGATCCTGCAATCCGCAATGGCGGCAGCGATTTGCGCGTCAATGGCGACGAATCCGCGCGCAGGAGAGCAAAGCGATTCCACGAAGGAATTCCTGAGAGCCGCCGAATCGACGGATATCCGAGCGCCGGGAAGCCCGCCCTTTGAGCTCGACGCAAAGGTGGATATCAGCGGCAATAACGGCAAGCTTATTTCTGGGACCTACAAGCTGGTGTGGGTCTCGCCCAGCCAGTGGCGCGAAGTATTGACATTCCCTGGGTACAGCCGACTGCGGGTCGGTGGCGAAGAAAGATACTGGCAGACAAGGACCATCGACTACGAACCGTTACAAATCACGGAATTATCCGCCGCACTCGATTTCGCTTCATCGCTCCGAAACGAGAAACCCCCGTGGAAACTGAAAACCCGAAAAGAGTCGGGGCAGGTCGTTGATTGCGCGGAGAACGGGGAAGGATTTAACAAAAAGGAATATTGCTTCAGCCAGTCGGACGGTGTTTTGCTGTTTAAGCAAGAGCCGGAACCTCCGGAACCACCATTTGTTTTCACCTATTCGGATTTCTCGAAATTTGGTGCAAAAGAGTATCCCGGCAAAATTGAGGTCACGATAGACAAAGCGCTCTTCGCGGATCTCTCCGTCGAGCGTTTGGTGGCCGTCGCCGACGCGGCCTCTCTTGATTTCGCGCCACCAAGCGGCGCGTCACTATGGCTGACGTGCCCGAGTCCCGACAAGGCACGCTTAGTGAATCAAGTGCGCCCGGTTTATCCGGCGCAAGAGAAGTTTGCGCATCACGAGGGTGTCGTTACGATCTACGGGATCATAGCCCCTGACGGCTCACTTGAAAACCTCGAGGTATTGGCCGCTCCATCCTCCGCATTTGCTGAAGCTGCTCTCGCAGCCGTGCGTCAGTGGCGCTACGAACCACGACGTTGCGATGGAATTGCGACGCCGACGGAAATCGTCATACATGTCGTGTTTACTTTAGGCCGGACAGAATAGGACGCACCATGGGGACCCCGCAAGAAAATTAAGAGGGCGCTCAGTATGGCGAGCGCCCTTTGCCGATCAGTTGAGTTGTCCGTGAAGCTGATGCTCAGGCTGGCGCGGGCTTTTCGCCTTTGGCCATGCCGGGCACGGGCCGCGCATCGGGACGCAGGGTGAGCTGCGGCTCCTTCGCGGGCACCGGCGGCGCGGCGGGCGGCGGAGGCGGCGCCTTATCCGGCAGCGGCTTGCCTTCCATCAGCAGCTTGAGTTCATTGGCATCCAGCACTTCGCGATCGAGCAGCGCCTTGGCGATGCGTTCGAGCGTATCGCGATTGGTTTCGAGAATATTGCGGGCCTTCGTGTAACCGGTGGTCACGATCTGGCGCACTTCGGCGTCAATCTTGATCGCGGTGTCCTCGGAATAATCGCGATGCTGCGCGATCTCGCGGCCCAGGAAGATCTGCTCTTCCTTCTTGCCAAAGGTGAGCGGACCGAGCGAGCTCATGCCCCACTCGCAGACCATCTGCCGCGCGATTTCCGTGGCGCGTTCGATGTCGTTGCCCGCGCCGGTGGTGATGTGATGCAGGAAAATTTCCTCTGCGGCGCGGCCGCCCATCAGCACGGCGAGCTGCGCCTCGAGGAATTCCTTCGAGTAGGTGTGTTTGTCGTCGATCGGTAGCTGCATCGTGACGCCAAGCGCCATGCCGCGCGGAATGATCGTCACCTTGTGCAGGGGATCGGCGCCGGGCGTCAATGCCGCGACGAGCGCGTGCCCGCCCTCATGATACGCCGTGGTCTTCTTCTCCTCGTCGGAGAGGATCATCGACCGCCGCTCGACGCCCATCAGGACCTTGTCCTTGGCCATTTCGAGATCGGCCATCATCACCGTCTTGCGGTTATTGCGCGCCGCCAGCAGCGCCGCCTCGTTCACCATGTTCGCCAGGTCGGCGCCCGAAAAGCCGGGCGTACCGCGCGCCAGCACGGAAAGATCGACGTCGGCCGCGATCGGCACCTTGCGCGTGTGCACGCGAAGGATTTCCTCGCGCCCGCGCACGTCAGGCCGCGGCACCACGATGCGCCGGTCGAAACGTCCCGGCCGCAGCAGCGCCGGATCGAGCACGTCGGGCCGGTTCGTCGCAGCCACCAGAATCACGCCTTCGTTCGATTCGAAGCCGTCCATCTCGACCAACACCTGGTTGAGCGTCTGCTCGCGCTCGTCGTGTCCGCCGCCCAGGCCAGCGCCGCGATGGCGTCCCACCGCGTCAATCTCATCAATGAAGATGATG
>JAGWRH010000165.1 GCA_028876695.1 Acidobacteriota bacterium
CGCCGGCCTGGCGTCGTGGCTCCGGCCGAGCGAAGCGGCGCCGTAAAGCCGCGACGTTACAAATTCAGATCGCCGTAACGCTCGTCCGCGGCCGCTTGCGCCTCGCGCTGTCCGCGGGGCGCAACCGCGGGAAGCTCGTTGGTCCACCGGCCTGGAATCGCATGGCCGCATTTTGGGCAACAGCCGTTCCGCAGGTTGTCTTCCTGAACGTCGTGCCAGGAGCGGCGAATCAGCAGCGCCTTGCACGAGGGGCAGTACGTGTTCGCGCCGCCGCTGAAAATATTTCCTTCATAGACGTAGTGCAGACCCGCCTCCAAGGCCGCGGCGCGCGCTGCGTGAAGAATCTCGGGAGGCGTGCGCGGCTTGTCACGCAGCTTGAAATCCGGATGAAAAGCAGTGAAGTGCACCGGGACGTCGGGTCCGAGACGCTCGAGCACCCATTTGGCGAGCTCGCGAATTTCCACAGGCGAGTCGTTGAGAGTCGGAATGATCAGGTTGGTGATCTCAAACCAAACGTTGGTTTCGTTCTTGAGCCGCTCGAGGGTTTCGAGCACGGGCTTAAGATGAGTCAGCGTCACACG
The DNA here is from genome assembly GCA_028876695.1 of Acidobacteriota bacterium. Lineage (GTDB taxonomy): Bacteria > Acidobacteriota > Terriglobia > Acidiferrales > UBA7541 > Palsa-295. The sequence continues at coordinate 582 of JAGWRH010000165.1, forward strand.
CCCGTAAAACTTTTCGGTGAACGCTTTCAGGTCGATGTTTGCAGCGTCGATGTGATCGTATATATCGTGAAACGCTTCGCGCGTAATGTACCCGTTCGAGACCATCACCGTTTTGAGCCCGTATTCCTTCGCCGCGCGGCAGATGTCGATCACGTATTCGCCCCAGATGGTCGGCTCGTTGTACGTAAAGGCTATGGACGGGCAGTCGTAGCGGATCGCAAGCTTCGCCACGTCCTCTGGCGGAACATACGCGGCGCGAACCTGATCGGCGCGGGATTTGGAAATGTCCCAGTTCTGGCAGAAGAAGCAGCCCATGTTGCAACCGGCCGTGCCCATCGAAAACACGCGCGTGCCGGGCAAAAAATGATTCAGAGGCTTTTTCTCGATGGGGTCGATCTGCAGCGCCGCGGGATGAGCGTAGCCCAGGGTGTATAGCGTGCCGCCTTGGTTCGCGCGAATGAAGCAGAAGCCCGCCTGGCCTTCGCCAATGTGGCAGTGCCGCGGACAAAGGTAGCAGTGAACTTTGCCGTTGGCCTCGCGTTCCCACCAACGCGCTTCGTGCGAATCCGCTGCGCTTTGCAGCACTTCCAGTTCGCTCATAATTCCACCACTTGAACTAATTATACGCCCGAGGAGGGATCAACGCGGAGGAGGTCCGGGCTGGTGTCTCGACGCTAAAACCGCGCCCGAGGAAGTGGCTCCGGGGCTTGGACTCGAACCAAGATTCTAGGCTCCAAAGGCCCATGTGCTACCAATTGCACCACCCCGGAGCAGATGAAGAGTGGGCACAAAAGTGTAGCAGACATCCGCCGCTTTTGTTTCTCGCTGCGCAGGTTACAGCACGGATTCTCCGCTCGAACGACAGCCGATAGACGAACCGGCCGCCACGGTTCGCGATGCGGTGTCTGCCGGGACGTACCGATTGCCGGAACTGCGCTGATCAAAATCAATCGCGGCGCTGTCCGCTGTTTGCCGCCGTTTTGCGAATTTGTTAGTCTGCTGAAGCCATACGCGCACAGCGGAGAGGTGTCCGAGCGGTTTAAGGAGCACGCTTGGAAAGCGTGTGTTGGGGAAACTCAACCGTGGGTTCGAATCCCACCCTCTCCGCCACCTTAAGCCGAAGCTCCGGATGGCGCGCCTATCATTAGGCGGAAGCTTCCGATGGTAGGCCCTTCGCTCTGCGACAGCATCCGGCCGGGGCCAATTACCCCGGATTCCTCTCTCCTCTTCTTCCCCGGCATACGCACGGTTGAAGGCAGGCTTCGAGCACAATCCTACTGGTTGTTTGTCAACGGCGCGCTGTCCTGCGCCGCCGCCGTTGCATCGATGAGGCGCCGGATACTGTTCCGGCTCGCTCCGGGAATCTTGCCACCGCAACGGGTATTGAGGCCTGTATGCATATATGCATTCTGCCTTTCCAGCGGAAAACTATTCAACTCAGTTGCAGTTTGCCGCTGCAGCGGATACCATTTCGCAGCCAATCAGCCGATTGGTCACAAATTGCAATCAGCTTCGATTCCGGCGCAGCATTTCGTCGATCGCGCGCCGCGGGAGATTTCGATGAAGAGAATGTACGCAATGGTGATGGCCTTTACTGCAGCGCTACTGCTTGCGGGCGTGGCGCACGCGCAGGTGTCCCTGAACGCCGCTCGGATCGGCGCCGTGGATACTCCCGCGCTGGCGAAGTTCTACGAGGCCGCGTTCGGAATGCAGGAGGTCAATCGAATCAGCGTACCGACGGGGGCGGAGATCTTCCTGAATTTTGGCGCGACCGTGGAAGCAGCCAAGGCCAACAAGGCCGTTCCGATCGTGATCATGCACCGGGATTCCAACGACTTGAAAGATTCCGTTCCGCACCTGGTCCTCAACGTGACGGATATGGCCGCGACTGTTAAAGGTGTTAAAGACGCGGGCGGCTCGATGGCGGGAGAGCCTCGCGCTTTCGGAAATACCGGCATCATGATCGGGATCGCGATCGATCCGGCCGGTAACCGCATCGAAATGATTCAGCGGCCATAATTTTCGTCTCGGCGCGGACTGGCGAATTTTAAGCGAACGAAAATTGCGGAGGTGAACCCAGCCGCTCGTTACATGCGTTCCCGGACGACGGCGCTCGACCTTCCGGCACGAACCGCGGTGGCAAGATCGCGAAGCAGAGCCAGCGTTTCGTCCCAGCCGATGCAGGCATCGGTGATGCTCTGGCCGTACACGAGCGAACGCCCGGGCACAAGCTTTTGCGCTCCGGCGACGAGGTTGCTTTCCAGCATCACGCCGAGGATGTGATGAGCGCCGCCAGCGATCTGCCGCGCCACATCCCGGCAGACCAATCCTTGCCGCATGTAATCCTTGTTGCTGTTTGCATGGCTGCAGTCGATCATCACCCTGGGCGGCAAGCCGCAGGCTTCGAGTTGCTGGCGGACCCTTTCAACCGAATCGGCGGTGTAATTCACGGTGGTTCTTCCGCCGCGCAGAATCACGTGGCAATCCGGATTGCCAGTGGTCACGAAAATCGCGGAGCGCCCCTGTTTTGTGTGACCCAAAAACGTGTGCGGCTGCGCGGCGGAAAGCACCGCGTCGATCGCGATCTGCACATTTCCGGACGTCCCGTTCTTGAATCCGACCGGGCATGAGAGTCCGGAGACTAATTGCCGATGGACCTGGCTCTCCGTGGTGCGCGCGCCGATCGCGCCCCAGCTCACCAGGCCCGCCACGTACTGTGGCGTGAATGTATCCAGGAATTCGGTACCCGCGGGCACTCCCATCTCGGCGAGGTCAAGCAGCAGGTGCCGGGCCAGCCGCAGCCCGTCGTTGATATTGAACGACTGATCGAGATGCGGGTCATTGAGCAGCCCTTTCCAGCCGACGGTTGTGCGCGGCTTTTCAAAATAGACGCGCATAACGACCAGCAGCTCCTGCGAGAGCTCGGAGATCGCACCGTTCAGAAGCCGCGCATATTCGCGAGCCGCTTCGGTGTCGTGGATCGAGCAGGGCCCAACAACCACAAGCAGCCTATGATCGGAGCCATGGAGAATCGCGGATATCTGCTTGCGGGCATGGTAAACCGTTGACGAGGCAGCTTCCGTCTCCGGCAACTCTTGCTCGAGCGCCGCTGGGGGATTGACTAGCTCGGTCGATTTGATACGCAGATCGTCGGTGCGATGGAGCATGGATTCAGCTTCCGTTCCCAATGCTTCCAGTGATCTTAGCAAGCTTTGCGGAACCCGTTAGCATAACAGTTTGCATGTGTTTGCGGTGACCGAGCGAGCCGGAAATCGTTTCGCGAACCATCGACGTATTTTTCCGCTGGCTCCTGGGATCGAGCGGCAGCTTGCCTCAAGCGTAACGGAATCCACGGTCGGCAGTTGGCGGCTGGCTCCGCCTTGGGATACTATGGGCGCCGAATAGATCCCGAACCCTCCATTTGGGCTGGATCGGCTAACCTTCGGATGGTGCAGACATGGCAAAGAAGCTCACGCGAAGAGAATTGATGCAACATTCAGTGGCCGCAGGCGGATTGTTCGCCGCCGGTTCGCTGATGCCGGTGTCACCGGCGCTGGCGAATCAAGCGTCTCAAGACGGAGCGGAGATCACGCAAACTGACCGCTCGCCTGCCGTGCTCGATCACGACAAGGTCGTGCAGCCGCGGCGCGAGCTGCCCGTCCTAAAGAAGACCGGTGTCCTCGTAGTGGGAGGGGGCCCGGCCGGAACGGCTGCCGCGTTTTCGGCCAAGCGGATGGGAGTTGACGTCACCCTCGTCGAAAGATACGGCTATCTCGGCGGGCTCGCCACGGGCGGCCTCGTCCTGGGAATATTTCCGCTCTACGACAGGAACAACAAGCAGGTTATTTTCGGCTTCACCGAAGAGATGATGAAGAAATTAGATGTTATGAAGTACGGGATCATCGACCGGCATAAGGCGCCTGTTTACCCGACCTTTGACGCCGAGGCGATGAAATACATTCTCGCGGACATGACCCTCAGTTCTGGGATCACCGCGTTTCTCGATTGCTGGGGAGTGGACGCGATCGTCGATGGCCGGGGCGCCGTCCGCGGCGCTGTGTTTGAGAGCAAATCCGGGCGCCAGGCAATTCTGGCGGATATCGTCATCGATTGTTCGGGTGACGGCGACATTTACGCAGCCGCGGGCGCCGCCTTCGAAAAGGTCAAGCACAACATCGGCCTGATTAGCCGCATTGGGAACATCGAGGAAGTGGATATGGCCCCCGGTCGCGGATCGGAAGGCCTGCCGCGTGAACATACCTTCGTCGGCAAGATTGGTACGGGCCGGCCATCGATGGGTAGGGTAAGCGATTTCAACGGGCACGCCGGGAACTCGACGCCGGCGCCCCACGTGAACTGGCTCAACATGGCCGGTCCGGTAGGCGATGCGCTCGACGTCGAGAATCTGACTGAATTGGAGCTCCGGCATCGCCTGGGAACCTGGAATAACGTCGAGAAGCTCCAAAAGAAACCAGGAAACGAAAAGGTTTACTTGACGGAAACCGCTCCTCAGCTTGGAGTGCGGCTCAGCAGGCTGCTCGACGGCGCAAAGAAGCTGACCTACGCCGAGATACAAAGCGGTGCCAAGTTCAAGGACGTAATCGGGTATTCGGGAGCGTACGCGCTTGCTCCCGAATTTCAGATCCCGTATGGATGTCTCGTTCCGTCGAAGTTGGAAAACCTCCTGGCGGCCGGGCGATGCATCTCGGCTGAATTTAAAGTCGCGGATATAACGAGGCTTATTCCCGTTTGCTGGGCCACGGGACAGGCGGCTGGCCTCGCTGCCGCATTGTGCATCCAAGATAACGTGAAGCCCCGCAACGTGAGCGTGGCGAAGCTACAGAAACTGCTTCATGAGCAGGGGGCCTATTTGGGATGACGTTACTCAGGCGCGTGCCACGGCGGCTGATCCAGCTGACGTGCTTCATCGGCGCGATCGTGCTGGTTTGGCCGCTGCTGCCCTGGACCATCGCTCCGAGGCTTTTCCAGCAAATCAGTCCGTTCGTCGCGCTCTCGTCGGACATCGCCAGACGGTCTATCGATGCCGGAGCAATCCTCGCGCTGGCCGTAGCCATTATCGCGTCATTCAAAAAACGCTGGTTTTGCCTCTATCTCTGCCCTACCGGATTCCTGCTCGAAAACACGTCGCATGTCGGTCTGCGCAAGAGCCGCTGGTGGGGTAAAGTCCCGCCGATCGGACGATATGTCGCGATCCTTACGATCGTAGGCTCGATTGCCGGCTATCCCGTGCTGATGTGGATGGATCCGTTGTGCATCTTCAGCAGCCCATTCGCCATCAACAAGGCGACGAACCCGTATTCCGCGGTTCTCGTCTCCTTGGGCCTCGGTGTGCTGGTCGGAGCCACTTTTCTTTTCGGCATGCTCTGGTGCGTCCGCATCTGCCCGCTCAGCGGGTTCCAGGACATGCTCTATATTTCACGAAAGGCTTTGTGGACCAGACTGGCTGGTCGCGCGGCAAAACGGAAATTCGCGGAAAGCGCTGGGAGTGGAACATCGGGCGCGCAGCTCGTGAATATCAGCGGAGCTTCAGCCTCCAATGCCGCGGGGTCCCGCGCGAAAACTTCGCCGGATCGTGGCTCGAAAACACTCCGCGAATCCCGGCGCCTCTTCTTCGCCGGCGCAGGCGGCGCGATGCTCGCGTTGCTAGCCCGCCGGGTCGGAGCGGCGCGATACCGCAAAGGCAATACTCTGCTGCGGCCGCCCGGAGCGGTGCCGGAAGATCGTTTCGCCGGGTTGTGCATCCGGTGCAACAACTGCGTGCACGCCTGCCCGTCGAAAATCATCCAACCGGACACTGGCCGTGAGGGCGGGTTGGCTGGTTTCGGCGCACCCCTCATTCGATTCGATCGCGATTACCAATACTGTCTGGAGACGTGTAACGAATGCACGCAGGTTTGCCCCACCGGCGCCTTGACAGCGCTGCCCCTCGAGCAAAAGAACAAGTACGTCATCGGCGAAGCGCTAGTTGACAACAATCTCTGCCTCCTTGCTCTCGGCAAAAAAGAATGCGACGCGTGCGAACTTGCCTGCCCGTACGATGCCATAAAGATCAGATGGGACGAGGACCAGTACATCGCCTACCCCGGAATCGATCTCAATAAATGCACCGGCTGCGGCGCGTGCCAGGTGGTCTGCCCGGTCACGCCGGTGAAAGCCATCCGCGTGTGGACACTGAAGTCAGCCTAAGCCAAACAATCCGTAGCGATCATACAGTTTGGCTCGATGTACGTTTTGGGAACCGGATGGCTGCCTTTCGCCGTGGGATTACCGATCGCTGGTAGAATTCGTCTGCGATCCTCTCATGCGTCTTGGGCTCGCGGAACAGTAGCTCTTAAGTCGGCGGTGAACCGAGGAGGCTGGTCATGCGAAGGATGCTCGTCTTGTTTGTCGCTCTGCTCGTGGCCCTGCCCGCGTGGTCTGCTGGTGAAACGAAGGAGCAAAAGCGGCTGCAATCGTGTGGACAGGTTCTTAAGGAAATTCTCGATATCCCGGATGGCATTCCGAAAGACCTATTGAATCGCGCTGAATGCGTCATCGTCATCCCATCAGTCTATAAGTTCGCGATTGGCATTGGCGGCGATTTTGGCCGCGGCGCGATCACCTGCCGCACGGGAGATCACTTCACCGGCCCCTGGAGCGCGCCCGCGCTCTTCGCGTTAGAAGGAGGCAATATCGGGCTTCAACTGGGCGGCCAGGCTACCGATTTCGTTCTGCTGGTGATGAATCCCAAGGGTGCGAATTCCATTCTCAGCAGCAAAGTGAAACTCGGCGCCGACGCATCCGCCGCCGCCGGCCCCAAGGGCCGTGACGCCGCAGCCGATACCGACGTTGTGATGAAAGCTGAAGTCTTGAGCTATTCGCGTTCGCGCGGTCTTTTTGCCGGCATCTCTCTGGAAGGCTCCACGCTGCGATCCGATGGCGGCGCCAACAAGAAACTGTATGGGCGCTCTCTCACCGCCCGGGAAATCGTTCGCGAGCACAAAGTCGCCGTTCCCGCGGCCGGGCGTGAAATGATCGCTCTGCTCCAGAAATCGTCGCCCAGGAACCAGTCGGACCCGAAATCGCTCAGAGAATAGCGCGTCAATCGTCGAAAACCGTGCCGGCGTCTCGGGGGCAGGCTCGGCCGAATGCGCCAATTACGGCGCGGACCAGAGAACTTTTCGATCCTTGTTGAACAACGCAATAGAAGCAGCGGACGTTTTCTTGAGCTTTCCGCTTCTGGTTGTTTGCATTCCGTTACCCAGATCGGTCGAGAACCCGTCCTGATCGAAGAGCTCCAGAGTCGTTCCGTCCTTGGTTACACCGATGTGCACCTGCGCATTTTCGCCCTCGCCCATCATTGAAAGTTCCGAGCCCGCGCCTTCCAAAACGCTCATCGACAATCCGGCGTGGTGCGCGGGGTCCGATAAAGTCACGAACGGCCCGCCGGGCGCCGTGTCGTTCACGCAGAATACCGCCAGCGCCGAACCGTGCTCGTCAAAAAGTTTGAGGCTTGGCCCCGTTCCGCTCATCGCGAGCTCCGCGCGCACGCGTCCAGAGTCGTCCTTCAGCGTAAAGCTCTCGGCCTCGATATTCTTGGGAATACCCGGAGCGGCCGCGGGTTGATGCGCAGGAGCGTGGCGCCGCTTCGATCGCGTCTGCGCCGTCAAGCCAATCGACACAACGGCCACCAGCGCAATCATTGCCCCGCGCCTCCACCTCCGGTTCTGCTCTTCGAGCCGTTCAATGCGAGATAAGATCGGATCGTTTTCTTCGGTTGGTGCGATCATTTGGCCTCCACGCGACTAACCGCTGCTGTGAATTCCCGCTCCTCACATTGTGCAGGACGGGCGGCCCGGGAGAGTTCCAATTGCGCCGCGACGCGGACTCCTGGTAAATGGCCGGCATCTCCTCAAATCTCGGCTGCGCCCTTCCTCGGCGGTGCCGGCGCTCGAAGTTACCCTTTCGAACTCACCCGCTCATCCTCTCGCGCGGCACCAAGCCGCGATGCTACTCTTGAATCACGCTCACCGGAGGGGTGTGTGGCCGACCCGTTACAATCGCAAGATCCCGGTACGCAAAAGCGCCGCAGCACGCGCATCGTGCAAGCCGTGCCCATCATTGTGACCGGCGTGGACGCGCTCGGCCAGCCGTTCAAGGAACGTACCACCACGGTCATGGTCAACTGCCACGGCTGCAAGTACCAGTCCAAGCACTATGTTCCGAAGAACTCGTCCATCACCATCGACGTTCCGCGTGCGGACCGCAACCTTCCGCCGCGCGCCGCGCCAGGGCGCGTCGTGTGGGTGCAGCGGCCTCGCACCGTGCGCGAGCTTTTCCAGATCGGAATGGAATTTGAGGTAGCCGGCAACATCTGGGGCATCGCTTTCCCGCCCGAGGACTGGTTCCCGTCTCCGGAAGATGAGCGCGCCGTCGCGCCGCAGGAAGAGACTGAGGTCCCGGTAGATGAAGCCGGCTCCGTCGAATCGGCATCGGCAGACGCCCGCTCGCAAGGTTCCGCAAACGAAGCGAAACTTCACGTTGTGCCGGCTCCGGGAGCCTCTGCGGAGGCGCAATCCGCCGTGGCCGGACATGTGGCGCGACTCGTCGCGGACGCCAAGGACAATCTCGACAAATCCATCCGCAACACCGCGCATTCCGCCATCAACGAGGAAATGGCCGTCGTGCGGCAGCAGCTCGACGCGCAATTGCACGATGCAGTCGAGCACGCCATCAAAGTTTCGATGGACCGCGTTTCCGAATCGGCCGTCCGGCGGGTCGTGCAGCAAGCCTCCGAGCGTACTTCGGCGCTCGTGGACGAGGCCCGGAGAGCCGGCGCCGTTTCGCCCGAATCCCTCGACGCAAAAATCCGCGCGGCAGTCCAACAGGCCGTAACGCACGCCGCGGAACACGCGTCGCAACAGGCCGCGCAGCAAGCCGCGGCGCTCAACCTGAAGCAGACCGTGGAGGCCGCTGTCGAGCGAATCGTGTCCGAGCGCGAGGCCAAGTCGCCTTCGCTGCAGATACTTTCGTCCCCGGATGCAGCGCAGCAGCATCTCGAACAATGGAGAAAGAATCTTGAAGAGACGGCGCAGACTGTGCGCCAGCAATCCGCCGACCAGCTGCAGGCCGATTCTGCCGCCGCCAGCCGGCGTTGGAACGACACATTCGACGCGGCGCTTTCCAGCGCGTCAGAAAAACTCAGCCAAACGCTGGATGAAGCCGCGCAAACAGCTACTGCCAAAGCCGAACAAACGATCCTCGAGCGAACGAGCGGAGTGCATCAATCCATCGAAGAAGCGATCGCCAGCGCCCAGGCCAGGATTCAGGCGCTCGGAACGGATCTTGAGCGGGAGCGCGTGCGCGCCGATGCGGCGAAGTCCCAATTACAGCGAGCCGCCGATTCTGCCGTCGCTGAAACGCGCCAGCGCCTTGACCAAATCGCCGCATTACAGCAGGAGGATATTGCGCGGCGTGCCGATCAGGCCGTCGCCGAACGCGCCAAGCACATCGAGCCGCTCCTCCGCGAATCCGCGCAAGGCTTGATGTCGCAATTTTCGGCGGAGCTCGACCGGACGCTTTCTGCCAAGCGTGGCGAAGCCCAGCAAGCCGCTGCCGAACTGGCCGCATCTCGCCAGCAGGCAGAGCAACTACAGAACGCGCTGCGCGACCAGCTCAAGCAAGCCGCCGAGCAAGCGGCTCAACTTCAGAACGCCGTTCGCGAACAAAGCTCGCGCGTCGCCGAGCAATCCGCGCAGATTCAGCAAGCGGTCCGCGAAAAAGTCCATGAGGCTTCTCAGCAGGCCATGGAGGAATCGCTCGCGCGCCTGCGGCAGGAAGCGGAAAAGTACCCGGCCGAAGTCGAGCGCGCTTCTCGCGCCGTCCTTTCGAAAGCCGAGGAAGAGCTGGAACTAAAGAGCACCGAAGCCCAGCACGCAACCTATGAAGCGCTGCTGAAAGCCTCCGACTGGTACACCAAGAAAGCCCACAATTCCATGCAGTCGTCGCTCGAAAAGTCCGTCGAACAGGCCTCAGGCGAACTCCGGCACCGCGCCGCCGAGGTTTCCAGCCTGGTCGCATCCGAGCTCGACCATTACGGCCGCACCTACGTGGACCACAGCCGCGCGCAAA
>JAGWRH010000166.1 GCA_028876695.1 Acidobacteriota bacterium
AACGTTGGTGTGCGCGAGAGCTGACAGTGACGGACGCGTGGAAATCGCAAACGCCGGCCATCTTCCCGCTCTTCTGGTGTCGCAAGATTCGGTACAAAAAATCGGCTCAACGGGATTGCCCCTGGGCATGTTCTCCGGGAGCCGCTACTCGATCGAAGCAGCGCACGTCGAACCGCGCGAGAGTTTGCTGCTCTTCACAGACGGAATTTCGGAAGCGACAGCGGCCGCCGGCGGCGAGTATGGCGTCGATGGACTCTCGTCGGCAGCAGGCAGGCACCGTCACTTGCAGCCGAGGGAGATGGCCGCCGCCTGCATTGAAGATGTGGTGGCGTTCGGCGGCGACACGCGGGCGGCGGATGACCAGACGTTAATGGTAGTGCAGCGTGCCGCGCGCGGGGCATAGCAACCGGGCTTCGAGCAGCCGATGGCTTATTCGGAGATTGGGCGCTCAATACCGATATGCGTGCCCGCATCGCTAAACACGCGGACGCGAGCGATACGCGAGTCTTCCGCCAACCGCTGCAACTCCGGGGCGACGTAGGCGGCGCGGACCGAGGCCTCATAGAGTTCGCGCATTTTGCCGGTGTAGTGGCGCCCGTGACGGCGAACGTGCCAGCTATGTACGAGGCGATTCGGCCGGCGGAGGTCGCGGAGCAATACGGCGCCGCGCGGCTTCGCGACTCGCGCGATTTCGGCGAGCAGGCGTTCGGGCTCAAACATGTGGTGCAGCACGGAATTACAGACGACCAGGTCGAAAGTGGCGTCCGGAAATGGCAGCGCGTTGGCGTCGGCGATTTGGAATTCCACGCGGCCCGCAAGCTCGGGCCCGGCAGCGGCGAGATTCGCGACGCCTTCCGCAATCATATGCGAGGAACGGTCCACGGCAGCGAATTTCCAGCGTGTCAGTTGGCGAGCGAGTTTCACGACGATTTGGCCCGGACCGGTGCCGACGTCGAGCGCGCGCCCGCGTTCGCGACGATTCACGAGGCGCACCGCGCGAGCGACGAACGTGTTGTCGATTTGATCCAAATACGACTGCGCGGCGGCCGACGAATACGCTTCGACTTCGCCCGAATCGTCCATTACCTCGGGTTCCGGAATGCGCTGCGATTCAAACATCGAAAATGGCCATCTCCGTTTTAGCGTGCGGGGACGCTGGGTATCGCTGAAGCCGCGACCGCGAGCGCCGCGCCGCGCTCAGATTTTTGCACCGCGGCGACCGGCGCGGGCGTCCAATCGATCGCGCGGTCGATCGAATCAAATGTTTCCCGGGTGACGCCTTCCACATCGAGACATTCCGCCGCGATGCACCGGAAAAATACATCACCGCCGGAAGTGTGGAACTGCAAGAATTCGGGCCCAGCCGAGGGTCCTGCTTTCGATGCGTATTTCTTGGCGAGCGCGGCGCTGTAGGCGCCGAAGAATTGCGCGGCGTGGTCGCCGCTATCGAGCGCCAGGCGAAAAACGAGCGGCGTCGCGCCCGTCCTCGAATCTTCAAAAACGGCGTAGCGGTCGCCGATCCAATCCGGGGCCAGACTCGCGGCGCGATTCGCGTCGAGAAATTGCTTCAGCAGTTCCTGCACGCCGAATTCGCCCAACACGTTTTCTTCGAGCAGCTTCCAATCCTTTGGCGCGATTCCCTTCCATGCAGGCAGCGTGACCGGCGTCGGCCTCACCCCTTTGAAATAGAGATCAGGGTGCAGGATCTGCTGCGTGGAAACGGGAGGATTCTCAAAAAGCAATTTCAGGTCGGACCAACCGGTATGCGCCTTCAAGAATTGCTGCGAAAAGGCCGTGCCCTCGAGATACGGAAACATGAGCGCGTCCTGGATGTACGGGGGCGCTTTAGCCATCACCGGGTCCTGACTCATCTCGGCAAGAGCGCCGGAGCGGATGAGTTGCGTCACGTCGGGAAGATCGCGGACGCCCACGTGCTCGTCGCGCAAGACGTAGTCAACCATGGCGGCGAGCGCGCTGCCTTCGCTGACGGAATCGCGGGCCATTTCCGCGTCATCATTGGGCCGGGCCGCTTTGATCCAGGTCTCGATATGGAACGACTGATCCTCGAGCGCGTGGGTGAGTTCGTGAGCCATCACCTCCCGCTGATCAGAAATGGGAATCCAATCGGCGATGTAAAACTCTTTCGCTTTCGGATCGTACATTCCGGCGACCTGATCGGTGAGCAGGTCGATCATGAAGGAATCGAGCGGAAAATTCTTGGGAATCAAGCCGAACGCTTTGAGCGCTTTATTGTCGGCGTAGCGCCGCGCTTTGTCCTTGTCGTCCTTATCCTGCTTGACGAGATAGGCGCGGATTTCCTGGCGCGAACGGAGGCTTTTCTTCAGAGGACGCCTGATCGGCAGATCGAGAATCTGGCTCATCTGAGTAAGGACGGTATCGGCGGCGCTGAGAAATTCCTCTCTGGATTCGGGCGCTAATTGCTTGGGAAGCGGAGTCGCTTGCGAAGAGGCAGCTGGAGACGCGGACTGCGAAACTGCAAGGGCGCTTGCGGCGGCAAACGCCAGCAGCGCGACGAGGATCTGAATCCCTCTACGAAACGGCGAAGGCATTGGAATGCGCAGAACCTCTTCTTTCAGATGCTATGGGGCTCGCGCTCATTTTTCCACACCGAACGCCAGCAACACGTTTCCGGGTATGCCATAAATCGAGCCGTAGCCGGAGTCCACGAAAACCATTCCACCTGCGATAGCCGGGCCGCCGCCATCGATCGCGCCGCCGCGCGCGGGGACGCCGTTCACGGTTGTGAATTCCCGCGCGGCGTCGAAGTCCCACAGAATCTTGCCATCCGACGTGGAATACGCTCGCAGGTGGCCGTCGTCGGCGCCGGAAAAGACAACGCCCGGCATTCCCGAAACCGCGGACGACTGGGCCGGACTGCATTGAGGCTCGGAGCAGCCGCCGGACGGCGGGAGAGTCTTCCAAAGCACTTCTCCGTCGCTGATACTCATGGCGAAAAGGCCACCGCCGATTTTCGGGTCGGGCTTGAGCCCCTCGGCCCCCGGAGCAAACGTGAGATCAGAGAGAGCTGCGAAAACAGTACCTGCGTCCGCCGCTGGCCCCCACTCGACGCCGCCGAGCGGGCCGCCCTGGCCGATGCGCGTCTGCCAGACGATTTTTCCCTGCGCATCCGGGTCGAGGCCGAAAACGATTCCCGATTTCTGTGCGACGATCAGGACGCGTTTGCCATCGGGCAGCTTACGGAGAATGGGCGATGAGCCGAAATCGGAATCCGGGCCCTGCTTCGCAGGACAATTCACGGGCGCGTCGCGATAGCAACTGACGTTGTACGTATCGTTTGACGTGATCTGCCGGGACCAGACGATCTTGCCGGTTTTCAGATTGACAGCCAGAATCGCGTCGCTCAGAGGGGTGGTCGGGTCGGAGTAGTTATTGCCCGCGCCGATGTAGAGCACGCCACGCTCAGCGTCAATGGTCGGCGTGGACCACAAACCGGCGCCGGAAGGGCCGAAGAGCTGCGTGCCAATCTTGTTTTTGCGGGTGGGGCGAGCGGGCTCGGAGATTGTGTACGTCTTCCAGAGAATTTTTCCGGTACGCGAATCGAGTGCGGCGATCAGGCCTCGGAACGTGCAGCAGGGATAGTGCGCGTCTGCGGCCATCCATTCCTCGCGCGAAGAAACGGGGACGTAGAGCGTGCCCTTGTAGAGCACAGGCGAACCGGTGATCCGAGCATACGGATGCGAATTGAGTCGCGTTTGCCAGATGGGGCGCCCTGTGGCGGCGCTGACGGCGTACACGTTGGCGCGCAGATCGCCAAAGTAGGCGCGATCATCCGACGCGACTGTGATCGCGGTGCGAACGCCCGCATTGGCCTGAAACTCCCAGTACGTGCAGCCCGTGGAAGCATCGAGCGAGTAAACGCCGCCGAGCGGGCCGCCCACAAAAACGCGTCCGCCGGCCACCGTGGGCTGCGCGTAGGATGTGAAACCGCCGCGGAGTGCAAAAGCCCATTTCAATTTGAGGTGCGGAAGCTGGTCGGCATCGAGGCCGGCATCGGCGACAGATTGAAAGCGCGCATTGGTCAGTTCGGCCCCCCATCCCTGCCACTGCGGGCCGGAGAAATTCGCGGACGGCGGCCTGGAACACAAATTCGCGGGATGAGCGACTGACGGAGACGCGCCGAGGTTTTTGCCGGTGATGAATTCCGCAACGTCGATGCGCTGTTTTGATGTGAGCCGCGCCCCTTGGACATGCATGGTCCCGGCAGAAAGCATGTACACAATGTAATCAGGCGACGCTTCCTTAAGGATCGTGTGATTCAAGTACGGAGGACCGCCCGCTTCGTGGCATGTGGCGCAATACGTGGCGTAAATTTCACCGCCGGGCATCGATGCGGCACGAGCTTCAGCGCCCTTTTCAGCGACCGGATTCCCCGAGAATGAAATTATGTAGGCGACAATGTCGCTGATCTGCGCTGGGCTGTACGTGGTATTGAACGCGGGCATTCCCGATTCGACTTTGCCTTGCGCGATCACGCTTTCCAGTTGTTTCACACTCAGGCCGAGGTCGCGAAGGCTGGGTGCTTGCGCCCTCAATCCGCGCTGGCCGTGGCAGAACTCGCATGATTGGACGTACAGCTTCGCGCCAGGGATGGGCGCGGCAGCCTGACGCGCACGCGCCACAGGCACGAGCGCGGTACCCGCTAACGCACACGCGACGATAGTCGAAACCCGGAGCCACTTCAGCATGTGTTCGCACCCCAAGCGCCAATTTCTCTGCAAGGCTGATCACAAATCGATCTCGGAGCTTGTGCGGACTGAAAGTTCTTTCGAAGAAAGGATGAGGCGAAATGCGAGGAACCGCAAGCAGTAGTTTGCGGAACGAAGCAGGGTCTAGGGGAGTACGGTCAACTTTGCGCGGGGGCCGGCACGGACGCGGAGATGAGGGTCCGCACCGCCGTGAGAAATTCCTCAATCTGAAACGGCTTGCGGAGAATGGGGCATCCGGTGCGACGCACCAATTGCGAGAAATCCTCGTCACCTGCGCTCGAGATGGTGAAAAGAATTTTGCAAGCCAGTTCCGGCCGCTGTTTGCCGATCCAGCCATGTAATCCGGTCACAGAGTTATCCAGGTGCAGCTTCGCATCGCAAACGACGGCATCGATGGATTCGCGTTGGAGAATTTCGATGGCCTGCGCTGCGGTGTGTGCTAGGGAAACCGAGGCACCCGCGGCTCCGAGCACCTCTTCTTCGAGCTGTAACACCGTGTCCACTTCGTCCACCAGAAGAACCTTGCCGCGGACGATACCTTTCGCGTTGGGATCGCGCTCACCCCTCGGTGAAGAACCGCCCACCAACAAAGGCAACGTGACCATGAAGCTTGCGCCGCGCGGAGGAGAATTTTTCGCTTCGATCTCCCCTCCGTGCTCTTTCACGATACCGTAGCATATGCTTAGTCCGAGCCCGGTGCCTTTCCCCACAGGCTTGGTAGTGTAGAACGGATCAAAAATCCGGTGCGGGTTCTGCACTCCTGGGCCGCTATCGGTAAACTCAACGCGCAGTTGTCCGCCGGAAGCCTCCGTGCGAATCCAGACTGCGCCCGGCGCCCCGGATTCCTGAATTGCGTCCATCGCATTA
>JAGWRH010000167.1 GCA_028876695.1 Acidobacteriota bacterium
GCCACTCGCCGGAAGTTGCTTGCCGCGGCGGAGAAGATTTTCGCGCGTGATGGATTTGAAGCGGCGCGCCTCGCGGACATCGCCGCGCTCGCGGGCTACACCCGCGGCGCTTTCTATGCCCATTTCAAGAGCAAGGAAGATATTTTTTTCGCGTTGCTGGAACTCTGGGTCCGGCGCCGCATCGATGAAGTCAGCGCCATTCTGGACCGCCACGAGAATCCCGCCGCTCGGCTCGCCGCCTTGCGCCGGCACTACGCGCAAATAGCGACGGATCGCCGGCTGGCGCTGCTTTCTCTCGAATTCAAGCTCTTCGCCATTCGCCATCCTAACGCCCACGCCCGCTTGCGCGCCCGGCAGCGTCCCCTCCGCGAAAGCGCGGGAATGATTCTCGACCGTCTGGCGAAAGATGCCGGCGCGCACCTGCCGATCTCTGGCGTAGCGGCCGCCACTGGTCTTGCTTCACTTTCGAATGCGCTGTTGCTCGAGCATCTGGTCGATCACGCATCAATAGCCGATGGCGATGTTCGCCATCTGCTCGGCGTCTTTTTCGACGCCGTCCTGGGAAAATAAATTCAGCCTGGCCCCTCATCGCCTGCCTGGCCGCACGCCGCCGCTGTGGTTTCATCTGTCGTGCGGATGCCTCATCTATGGCAAAGTAGCCGTTGATGACCGCCTCCGGTAATTCTCGCCCGTCAGGCCGCGTCGCGTTCTCGTACCCCGATTTCACCTATCTGCAACTGGCGCGATTCTTCAGTGTAATCGGCATAGAGATGCAGTCGGTCGCCGTCGGATGGCAGGTGTACGAAATCACCAATCGCGCGCTCGACCTGGGACTCGTGGGCCTGGCGCAATTCCTTCCGGGCATTCTCTTATTTCTGATTTCCGGTCACGCCGCCGACCGCTATAGCCGCTCGAGGGTGCTGATGCTCAGCTATGGCGGGCTGTCATTGAGCTCGGCGCTTTTGCTGGCCATCACGTTGCGCGGCACACACTCTGTTTATCCGATTTACGGAGTCATGCTGCTGATCGGGGTTGCACGTTCGTTCAGCGGGCCGGCCGGTCGCGCGCTGCTGCCGGCAGTCGTTCCCGAAGAGCATTTCCAGAACGCCGTCGCGTGGGGTTCCAGCATCTTTCAGACGGCCACAATCCTTGGCCCGGCTGCCGGCGGCTTGATCTACGCTCTCTTTCGCGGCCCAGCCGTCGTGTACGGCATCGCCATCGTAGCGACGGCGGGAGCGTCGCTGGCAGCCTTGCGCATCAAGTTCCAACCGAAATCGGCGCCGCGCGAAGACATCACCTTTCGCACCGTGCTCGCGGGACTGCGATACATCTGGGAGCACAATATCGTCCTCGGCGCCGTTTCGCTCGATCTGTTCGCCGTGCTCCTCGGCGGCGCGGTGGCGCTGCTGCCCGTCTATGCCAAGGAAGTGCTGCACACCGGACCTTGGGGCCTCGGACTGCTGCGCTGCGCGCCCGGCATCGGCGCCGGCGCCATGGCCATTCTGCTCGCGCATCGCCCGCTTCGAAGACAAGCGGGAGCGGTCATGCTCTGGTGCGTCGGCGGGTTCGGCGCATTCACGATCGTCTTCGGCGTCTCGCACAGCCTTGCGCTCTCGATGGTCGCGCTGGCGCTTGTCGGCGCGAGCGACATGGTCAGCGTGGTGATTCGCGGCGTCCTCGTTCAGTTGCAAACGCCGGACGAAATGCGGGGCCGCGTGAACGCGGTCGAGATGATCTTCATCGGCGCGTCCAATGAGTTCGGCCAGTTCGAATCGGGCGTCACCGCCGCGTGGCTCGGCGGCGTGCCCGCGGTTATTTTGGGAGGGATTGGCTCGCTCGTCGTCACTGTACTGTGGGCGATCCTCTTTCCCGATCTGCGCGGAGTGGACCGCCTCGCGGGCGCCGGAGAGCCCGCCCGCGAGTCCACACTCAGCAGCGGCGACGACTGATGCCTCTTCCGCTGGTTTACGGTTCCCCGGCGGCCTTCGTTTCCGGAACCGCCGGAGGCGCGGTCGCCCCCACGTAAATATTCGCGGGACGCCACGGCTTCACCGTCACGTTTCCGCTGACCCGCGCCTGCATCCACGGCACGTAGAAGTTATATGGATGAACGTCCTCGAGCGCGCTGCCGGTGTCGAGTCGCTGGCGTAGATCCGGCGGAATGGTGAACGCGAGCGATCCGAGATTATCCTCGAGCTGTGCCGCCGTGCGCGCGCCCAAAATTACGGAGGTCACCCCCGGCTGCGTCACCAGCCAGTTCAGCGCCACTTGCGCCGGCGTCTTGCCCAGCTTCTTCGAGACGTCCTGCAGCACTTCCAGCACTCGCCAGTTGTGCTCCGTGAATTTGTTGAAGATGGATCGCGGCCCGGTCAGCCGCCCTTCGCCCTTGCCGCTGATTCCTTCTCTCTTGTACTTCCCAGTCAACAATCCGCCCGCCAGCGGGCTCCACGGGCACAGCCCGATGCCGAGCTCCTGCGCCGCCGGAATGTGCTCGCGCTCGATGTTGCGCTCCGCGAGCGAATATTCCAGCTGCAACGTCGCGATGCGCTCCTTGCCTTCCTTTTCAGCGATGGTCTGCATGCGCGCGAAATACCACGCCGGCGTGTCGGACATTCCGTAGTAACGGATTTTCCCTTCGCTCACCAGATCGTCCATGGTCGAAAGCACTTCCTCAATGGGCGTGAACGTGTCCCACGCATGGAGATAATAGAGATCGACGTAATCCGTCTTCAGCCGCCGCAGCGAGCCTTCCAGCGCGCGATAGAGATTCTTGCGCCCGTTTCCGCCGGCGTTCGGATTCCCCGGCTGCACACCGAACGTGTATTTCGTCGCGATCACCAGCCGGTCGCGCAACTTCCCTTCCGTGACGAACTTCCCGACCATCTCTTCGGCGTGGCCGCTCGTGTAGCCATCCGCCGTGTCGATGAAATTGCCGCCTGCATCGAGAAACCGGTCGAATTGCTGCCGGGAAACATTCTCCTCGGCGCCGAACCCCCACTCCGTGCCAAACGTCATCGTGCCAAGGCAAAGCGGGCTCACACGCAAGCCCGTGCGCCCTAGAGTCGTGTATTCATTGAGATTCATATCATTCCTCCGCAGGAACCATCAGATGCGCAACCAAATAAACAAGATTCGGCAGGCCGCGCCGAAATGCAAGCCCATTACGCTAACCCTTCTGCAGTTCTTTCGCCAAATAAATCATCTGCCCAACATGGTGATACGCGTGCGCCGCCATGCGCTGGATCACCGAAAAGCGGTTTCCATCATGCGGCGTGGTCGGATCGGAGTAAAGCGCCGCCCAGTCCTCAGCCGTTTGCTTTCGGATGGTTGCCGCCACCATATCGATCGTGCGATCAAACGCGGCCAGCACATCCTCTTTCGGCGGCCGCGAAGCATCCGTAAATTCCAGCGGCCGGTTGCGAACGTAGCCCGTTCCCGCAATTCGCGCGCCGATGTAATGATTCAAATTTCCCGTGAGATGCAGCAACAGGTGCCCCACGCTGTTGCCATAAACATATGGGTTGCGCCAGAGCTGTTCGGTCGAAAGCGGGCCAACGATTGTGTACACCTGCTCCCGCACCTCTTCGTAAAACGACGCGAACGTCTCGGCCGCAATAAACGCCACAGTATCCGAACGTTCAGGCATTTCGCTCCCTTCGCGAACAGCGCCGGGCAATTATAGCGCGACCATCCGCGATCGATTGGATCAGCCGCCTATTGTCGGTTGGTCCCTCGGACTGCGGATCCGGCGCGGACTCCTGCGGAGCGCCAAGCGCCGCGCGTCGTGATAGCCGTCACATACGCGGGATGCCGCTGAGGCCAGAATGCGCGCATGAAAGGAAAGAATACAAGCCGGGCAATTTTGGCCGCAGTGGTCATGGGATTCGCACTCGCTGCGGTTGCGTTCTACACCGTGCGCGAGGTCCTGGCGGCCTTCGTCTTATTCAGCTTGGTCTTCGTAGCGTTCGGAGCCGCGCTGCTGCTGATGATTTCGGCCGAGGAAGCCCTGGTCTGGGGCATGCGTAATGCGGAAACATACTTCGGCCGCTTTCGCGCGCGCCATTTCGCGCTGGCCACGGGCCCGGCAACTCATCGCCGCCATATGTCGTCGCATTAGGCTCGCCGGGCGCACAACCGCTGACCCACTCCAAAGCCAAAGGCCCTCGGAAGGTCGCGTTGCACATAACTCTTTCAACCCACCGATCCGCTTTTACAGAAGTATTACAAAGCGATTCCAGGCCCACTGCTATCCTAACTCCGCGGAACCGCAGAACCTATCTCACGCTCCGCAGGGGACCATGCCGCTCGATATCGAAAATATCGCGAAAAAAGCAGCCGCCGACGATCAGGTCAACTGGATAACTGCAAGCTTCATGGTGTTGTTTCACCTGGGCGCCATCGCGGCGCTGTTTTTCTTTTCGTGGAAAGTAGCCCTGCTGGCGGTCTTTCTGAACTGGGTGTCCGGCAGCCTGGGCATCGGCATCGGTTATCACCGCTTACTCACCCATCGCGGCTATAGAACGCATAAATGGATCGAGTATCTCCTCACCGTCTGCGCCACTCTGGCGCTCGAAGGCGGACCCATTTTTTGGGTTGCCACGCACCGCATCCATCACCAGTATTCCGACCGAGAAGGCGATCCGCACTCGCCGGTCGACGGCAAGTGGTGGTCACATATGGGCTGGATTCTGGTCGGCAAGTCCATGCATCACGATACGACCACTCTCGCGCGCTACGTCCCCGACCTGGCGAAGGATAAATTTCACGTCTGGATTACGAAATACCACTATGTGCCGATGATCGTTCTCGGCATCGTTTTGTTCGCGATTGGCGGCTTGCCTTTCGTCCTCTGGGGCGTGTTTCTGCGCACCGTCGTCGGCCTGCATTCCACCTGGCTGGTGAACTCCGCGACGCACTCCTGGGGCTACCGGCGCTTCCAGACGCGCGATCTATCGACCAACAGCTGGTGGGTGGGATTGCTCGCGTTTGGCGAAGGATGGCACAACAATCATCACGCGCACCCTGTTTCCGCGCGGCATGGGCTGGCCTGGTACGAAGTGGACTTCAACTGGTACGGCATCTGGCTGCTGAAAAAATTGGGCCTGGCGTGGGACGTCTACTGCGTAAAGCTGCCCTCCAAGCGCTCGATGAAGGAGGCCGCCGACGCCATTGGCGCGGCTCGCCCCACCGAGATCGTCGCTCCCGCTCAGCCAAACACCGATTTCGCTTCCATCTAATCTGCCTCCCGTATGCGCAGAGTCACGCGATAGGGCGTGACTCTGCACATCGAGGGACCGCCCCAACTTTGTACTGAATCAATCGGTGAGCATGGCTTTCGCCTGCCGCAATACTGCAAAGCTCCGCACGGGCGCTGATCGTCCAGAGATACACCCCAGCAAAAGAATGCCGACGAGTACGGCAACACGCTCCTTCATTCAAAACTCACCGTAAGCGGTCTGTTTCTTGTCATGTCCGGCGGTGTGAACTGCTGGGCTGTGGTCGACTTGGGAGCGAAAGAGCGATGGACTTCCATTCAGGCCGCTATCGGACTTACGGTTTATACCGCATCGGGCGAGAGGAGATCGCCTGGCCTTTGAGTACAGGTGGGTGCAGGGGGTGTGGTACAGGTGGGTACGGGGACCTTAAATTACTTCAGGTATGCTCGCAGCAGCGGAATCCTTGCGGCCCCCAACTAGCAGGAAACGCCATGCCTCCGCACCGAGGCAGCAGCTGGCGTCCTGCTTCTTCGTAACGGTGGCCGATATCACGTCACAAACCGCGCGCGCAACAAAAATCGGGCCGGAGCATTCCGCCCCGGCCCGATTGATTGGCGGCGCCCCGATTCTGGCGCCGATGCTTCTGCGGACTATTGATCGGCTGGCTGGATTTCCGGGCTATTGCTTCCGCTCATGCCGATGGCCCTGTTCGGTGAAACAACATAGAACAGGAACTGGCAGTTGCCGCTTGTGGGCGTGCAAGTGCCGCCGAATGGACCAACCTGGCCGAAGCCAGTGCCATCCACCGTGTAGCTGCCGCTGATCGCACCTCCGGATTTCAGTCCGTTTTGCGGGTCATTGTTGTCGTTCGTGCCGCTTACGTTGCCGGACGTGAACGTGGCCATGCCTTCATTGAGTCCAATGCTGGGGACTGCCGGGTCGATTCCCCCGAAGGCGTAGGTGCCGGTGCTAAAGGACGAGGTAGTTTGCGGTTCGAGTGCGCCCGAGCCGACGCCGTTGTCGTCACTGAGGTCGAAAGCGCGGTTCGTTCCGGCGAAATAGAACAACTGGGTGCAGTGCGAACTGCATCCTGTCGTGGCGCTCGGCAGCGTGAATAGGCCTCGTCCATTGGAATCGATACTGTAAGTAGCGCCCGAAATCGATCCCGTTGAAATCGAGCCGCTGCTGCTCGAGTAGAAGGTGCCCGAGCCGCTGCCGCTTCCGTTGGCTGAGAACACGGCTACGATCGTGTTGGATCCGGCGGTGCCGGTTCCATTGGTGACGTTGATGGTGCAGTTTGTGCCGTTGCAATCGAACCCTGATTGGTAGAAAATTGCCTTCCCATTCAGAGTGCTGTTCGAAAACGAGCCCGATTGCTGCAACGCTTCGCCGCCCCACACTGAGTTCGTTGTCTGATCGGAGTTCTGCAGAATGTAGAAATCGCCCGCGGAGATCACGTAGATCTCTCCGACCTGCTGGTTCGTCTTGCCTCCCGCGGTGACGGCGAATGACAAAGAGCCGCGGCCGTTATTCGCGATCGAATAGCCGCCGCCCGTGCCGCTGCTAATGACGTAGCACGCGGTCGCGGTCCAATCCGTTAGGGTGCCGCAATTCTTGTCCAGGGTGCCGTGGTCATTCGAATCCGCCTCGCCACCGCTGATGCTGCCGTTGGATAGATTGATGATGCCGACGGCGCCGA
>JAGWRH010000168.1 GCA_028876695.1 Acidobacteriota bacterium
CTCAGATGTAGCGATTTCATCCAGGATGCGCTGCGTTATCAAGTCCGAGTATTCAATCTCATCCGACCGAATAGCATTGATACCGAACGCGCCGAACACTTCTTTGATTCCGTTCTTCACATCCTCCAACTCGGGTTGATTTTCGTCAATCCACATCATGATGAATGCGGTGTTGGGCCGATACTGACGGACACCCACAGTTTCCGCTCTCGCAACCGCTGTGGCTTCGGGTGTGTCGCTCGGCACTAGCAGATCTAGCAACCGCTGCACTTTGCCTCTAGCGTTGCTGAACTCTTTGAAGGCAGTCCCTAGGTCGCACTCGCTCTCACTCTGCCCCGGAGGATCAACCCCTAGCACGCGATCTTCATCGCTATGGATGTAGGTTTCCCAGTGCTGGTAGCGGTGAATCCGCAGCGAAGCCAATAGCTCTTTCAAAATGAATTTGAGGTCGTAGCGATCAACGTCGCTGATGACCGGGGACGCTTTGCTGAGTTCAATCAGGCGGACAATGATGCTCGGGATTTCCTTATTCAGCTGATCAGCGGCGCCTCTATCCGCCTCAGCAATTGATTCCGGCGTGGCGGCTATGTTGAACCCTTCTAGCTGCTCTGCGCTTCCCGCCTGGCGCACCAGAATCTCAAAGATGCGGTCAAAGTAAGCTTCTTGCAATCTCGTGGCCCTACTCCAACGCTCTCTTAGTTCGTCTATATCAGCTTGGGTGACACTCATTCGTCGCGCCTCACTTCATCCATTGATATGCACCATCTACTGATTACGGGCAAATCAGAAGTAATGCAAGCGGCGAGAACGGTATGAGCAAAGATGCCCTCGGGGCAAGCCCGTCGCCCAGTCCTTAGGCACCCAGTTGCCCAATCGGGAATTTCCCAAAATGGGAATCTTGGTACTACGTTCACTTTGAACCTCGACCCTAAATCCATCATGTGCTTCCATACTAATAAGCCGAGCTAGGCGCTCGGCCCTGCAAGAAGATCGGAGGACAAGGAGACTGAGCAACCTAGACCATCCGAGGAAACCATAAGCGAGCGAACCCCATTCCCGTCAGTTTGAATTTTCTTGATCGTGACACGCGCAGTCAAAATTCAAACTGACCACACCGCACTTCCGCATCCTGCCCGAAGTTTCCTCCAACTCTCGTCCTCTCAAACTCACGGAGATACAAAAATGATCAGACGCCATTCGCCCCGTCCTCGGGGTCAGCATCAGGATTTCCATTTCTTCGCCGCACCCGACCCGGTAAGGGTCGGAATATCAAGCGTCCTTCAGGACGCGAAGAACCAACCCCCTGCCGTAAACGCGGAAGCTCAATTCCGTAACTCGCCGCAACTTCCAGTAGATCCCTTGCCGGCCGGCCTTAACCCACCTTCGGCCTCGCCCATATCCGAAACACCCCCAACGCCCACCGCCTCACCCGCGATACAAGAAGCCATCGAATTTCTCGCCAGCGTAAATGATCCGCGTGAACTGATCGGCAAGCCGCGCCCCGCCTTCATGGACGAACTCGGCACGCTCGCCGCAACCCGCCGAGCCGCTGCCGGCGAACGGCCTCGCAAGTCAGCAGCGCCCAAACGCCCGAAACCGCGGCGCACCGTTAAACCGCGCGCTCGCTCCTCATCCGCGTCGAAGCGCGAATTAGTTTCCGAAGCGCCCTCTGGTGACCGCCACCAGCGCCGCTGCACCGTCTGTTCGCATCCAGACCGCGCCGATATCGAGGCCGACTTCAACGAATGGGCCTGCCCCGGCGATATCGCCAGGGAATACGGCGTCAGCCGCATCGCCATCTATCGCCACGCGCGCGCCGCCGGGCTCTTCACCCGCCGCGAACGCAATTTGCGCTTCGCTCTGGGCCGCTTCATCGAGCATGTGGACCAGGTCTGGCCCACGCCAGATTCCGTCGTCCGCGCCATCCACGCCTTCGCCCGCATCAACGACGAAGGCCAATGGGTCGAGCCGCCCGCTCACGTCATCGTCTCCTCCGGAGGCGTTCGCCGCGAAGCCGCCGCTCCGCCCAGCCGCCGCCCGATTGCCATTCAACTCGATTCGTCCGCCATCGCAGGCGTGATCGACGTGCCAGCCGAACCTCGGCTCCCGGATAGCCGAGATGCGGATTCGGGCGCCCAGCGCATGCCGTCCGATCGCGTTCTAATCGATACACCCAGACGATTAGAATGTGACGTAAATCGTTGAAAACATTGCCCCGCGCACATGTCTAATCGATACAAGTTCCACGCCGCCCGTAACAGCCGGGTGCCGCATCCTTCGCGCCCTTCGCGAAGGGTGCGGATTTTCCCGCAGTATACGAATGACGAAATGCAAAGCTACTACTGACGACCGCCTGCTTGACCCGGTCACAGCCATGCGATATCTCTAACTGGCTAAACCGTGGCTGGAAAAAGGTGGACCATGGCTGAAGGCGAACCACGCATCCTACCCGTGCGGAATCCGAGGACGGGCGAGATTGACGCGCACATCACGGCGGCATCGGCCGCGGAGATCGCCGCCAGGTGCGCCAAGCTGCGCGAGGCGCAGGCGGCGTGGGGACGCGCGCCGCTCGCGCATCGCATCGGCGTGATGAAGCAGTGGGCCGAGCGGCTGAAAGCGCACCGGTCAGCACTTGTGGAAGCGGATTCGATCGACACCGGCGGCGGACAAATTTCCAAAGTGGCGCCGGACATGGTGATTGGGACGATTCTGCGGATGTGCGCCATCGCTCCGGGGATTTTCGAGCAGGCGCGGCGCAAGGGCGTGTCGCCCGCGCCGGCGATTCACTATGACACGAATCTGCGTCCGTATCCGGTGGCGGGAATTATCGGGCCGTGGAACGCGCCGATGATGCTTTCCACGCTGCACGCCATTCCGCCGCTCTTTGCCGGGTGCGCGGTGATCGTGAAGCCCAGCGAAGTGGCGCCGCGGTTCGTGAAGCCGATGATGGAAACGATTCGCGAGGTGCCGGAGCTGGCCGAGGTGCTCGCCTACGTGACGGGCGACGCGGAAACGGGCCAGGCCATCATCGACCACGCGGACATCATCAATTTCACCGGCAGCGTGCCGAACGGGCGCAAGGTGGCGGAGGCGTGCGCGCGGCGGTTTATTCCGTCGATTCTGGAGCTGGGCGGCAAGGATCCGGTGATCGTGACGGAGACGGCCGATCTCGAGCGCGCGGCCAAGGCCGTGGTGCGCGGCGCGGTGACCAGCACCGGGCAGGTGTGCTTTTCAATCGAGCGCATCTACGTGCAGGAAAAGGCGCACGACGCGTTCGTGGAATTGCTGGCCAGGGAAGCGGAGCGCGTGGAGCTGAATTATCCCGATCCCAATGCGGGGCAAATTGGGCCGTTCATCGCCGAGCGGCAGGCGCACGTCGTGGACGAGCACATCGACGACGCGCTGAGTAAAGGAGCGAAGATACGGCTCGGCGGCAAAAGTTTTGCGCTCGGCGGCGGGCTCTACATGCGCCCGACAATTTTGACCGGCGTGAACCACGAGATGAAGATCATGCGCGACGAGACGTTTGGTCCGGTGATGCCGGTGATGAAATACCACGTCGAAGACGAAGCGATCCGATTGGCGAACGATACCTACTACGGGCTTTCCGCGGCGGTGATCGCTGGAACAGAAGAAGAAGCGCGGCGCATCGCCGACCGGCTGGACGCCGGAATGGTGAGCGTGCAGGATACGTTTTTGACGTTCGCCGGCTTTGGCGCGGGCCTATCGGGAGACTCGTTCAATTATTCGGGCATGGGGCCGCGTACCGGAATTTTGGCGTTTTTGCGTCGGCAGGGCGTGCTGATCAATACCGGCGAGGCGGAAAGCATGGTGGAGGAGAGCCTCAAGGCGGTCGGCTAGCGCGCGTGCAATTGCCGAGCCTTCGCCGCGACCGCGCCATCGAGAGGGATTCCGCGGATCGCGCGCTCGGCGTTTTGCGCCCCGGCAAGGGGCGCTGGTCAAAAGTCGAAGCGGGGCCCCCAAAACGCCTGCGTTTTGGGGTGCTCGTTACGCCACATTTCCACACCCTGCGCCGCGCCTGCGACTGCATCGTCTGTTGCGAGCGTGCTATGATGCTGGCGTTCCTCACTGGAACTTCCGCAGCGCAAAACGGACCAGTGATACGAATCTGCCCGAAGTGCGGCGCTCTGCTGCTGGACGACACGGACTCGTGCTCGTTCTGCTCCGCTGAAGCTTCCGAAAAAACGGTTTTCCTCGAATCGGCGCTGATCGGACAAGCGATCGGCGCGTCGGCGCGATCATCCGATTCCAGCGCGGCTCGATCCACGCATGCCGTGGCGGTCTCGCGCTCCAGCGGCGCAGCCGCGGCGGCTGCTCCGGCGCTCGCGCCGGCCGAACCCGAGGAACCTGACTGGCGCGACGAAGTGTCGCGCCGCCTGGAGCATTACCGCGCGCGGCGCGGCCATCTGCGTCACGACGATTCGCAATCCGGCTTGCCGTTCAGCGAGCCAGTGGCCAACGCTGCGGCCGAAGCGGAACAGCGCGAACACGCGGAGGCGCAAGCGCGCGCCGAGCTGCGCGACCGCGCGGCGCAACGCCAGCGCGAGCACGAACGCGTAGAGATTCGCATCCAGCCGGAACTCGATTTCTCGGCCTCGCCCGACGACCGCGCCCATCCGCAAACGGCGCTCGTCCCGGTGGCCACGCTTGCCGAGCGCCGCTGGGCCGCCGCGCTCGATGCGATCTTCCTCGGTTTCACCTGCGCGGGATTTCTCGGATTGTTCCGCTCGCTGGGCGGCGAAATCACCGTGGGAAACGCGGACGTCGCCGTGTACGCGCTGGCGGCGTACTTCTTTTACGGATTCTATATCTCGCTCTTCACCGTGATTGCCGGCTCGACGCTGGGCATGCAGTTGCGCGGCCTGGCCGTCGTTCGCCTCGACGGCAGCTTGCCCGATACGCGGCAGCTCGTGTGGCGCAGCTTCGGGTATCTGCTTTCAGGCGCCACGGTGGCGCTCGGATTCATTTGGGCGCTATGGGACGAGGATCGCTTCACCTGGCAGGATCGCATCTCGCAGACCTACATCACCGCGGCGGTGCCGTTGACTTCTTTCGATTCGTTCGCGGCGCATCCCGCGATGCACCGCTGGGCCCACAAGTAGAGCTCCTCCGACAGAAAATTCCATGCTGGATGCGACGAGTCAGGGCTGGCCGAGGGGCAGGAAATATTGCGTGCCTTTGACGGGCTGGCGGAGGCGGCGGAGAAGTTCCTGCAAGTCGGCGTTGCGTTCGACGAAATCGATCTCGGTGGTATCCACGACCAGCAAATTCGAAGCGGAGTAGCGAAAGAA
>JAGWRH010000169.1 GCA_028876695.1 Acidobacteriota bacterium
CGACCCTTCGAACTTCTTCACCTTGCCGTCGGCTTCGTGGCGCCGCACCTGCTCGTCGAGCGCATAGAGCAATTGCTGACCGGTGGTGGCGCCGGCAAACGCGGTCCGGTGATACAGCGTTCCCCCAAACCGCCGGTAATCGAGCAATCCCTCGGGCGTGCGGTTGAACATCACTCCCATGCGATCGAGGAGGTCAATGATCCCTGGTGCCGCTTCACACATGCGCTTTACGAGAGGCTGATTGGCAAGAAAATCGCCGCCGTAAATCGTGTCGTCAAAATGCTTCCAGGTAGAATCACCTTCGCCCTTCAAATTTTTTGCCGCATTGATGCCGCCTTGCGCGCACACCGAATGCGAGCGCTTCACCGGCACAATGGAAAAAAGGTCCACCGGAACGCCGAGTTCGGCCACACGAATCGTGGCCATCAGCCCCGCCAGTCCGCCGCCAACGATGATGATCTTCGGTTGTCTCATAGATATGCGTCGAAAGGCGTCCAGTGAAAACGGAACCCGGCGATAATCGCAACGCCCACGACTGCAAACGCCACCGCGACACACGCGCCGAACCACCCGGCGGCGCGCTGCGATTGCGGCGTGACAGCAAAGCCCCATTTGCACGCGAAGTTCCACAGCCCGTTGCCTAGGTGAAACGACGCCGCCAGGATCCCAATCACGTAAATGGCCACGATCCAGGGATCGCTCATGAAGTGCGCGACGTCCGCGTAAGTTGTTCGTCCGTGGCTGAGGAACCGAACCGTCCACACGTGGTAGCCGATGAATGCGAACGCGATTATGCCCGTCCAGCGCTGCAGAACGTACAGCCAGTTCGCCATCCACGGATGCCCAATCGCGTTGGATTTGCCCATCCACCAGATGTATAGCCCGTAGCAGCCGTGGAAGAGTATGGGCACCCAGATCAACAGAAACTCGATCGGCACGCGCCACGGAACGGTTTCGAGTTTCGAGGCGACGTAGTTGTACTTATCCGGGCTGACCAGCGCGTAGCTATTTTCGAAGAAATGTTCGACTAAGTACGCGCCGATGGGAATGACGCCGCTGAGGGAATGGAGCTTATCGAGAAAATAACTGGTCCGAGCCACACCAACTGCAGACGTCATTTACGCTCCGAGAGGAGACTCCTCGCGCAGCGGGTAATTTAAAGAATAACCACGCAAATGATTTCGCCGGCTGCGCTGGTAAAAATTGCTGTTCGTAATTTCTATTTGAAGTATAGGCGAGGGACCGAAGAATCGCAAGGCAGCGATACATTTTCGAGCGCCGGCGCGCGACAAATCGTTTGTGAATTCGGTCGCAGCTCGTTGAGCTCCGCAACTGATCAACATTGCGATCGGAAATTTGGGTAACCAGCGCGCGCATTCGTCGGCGCCGATCCGGTAAATGGCCTGCGCGCAAGCGCCGCGCCTGATTCCCCGCTCCAATCCGCGATGTGCCGTCGCGGCGCGAATCGCAACCGCAGTGCGTTCCCCGCCCCGCGTCGTATTCTCTCGAATAATGATTGACATCACTTCGCCTGCTTGCTAATTTTCGTTCGCTCTTTTCCCCACTCAAAGCGACGGAGGCACCGCAACCCGGCTCATCACATGGCGTTTGTCGCGAAGAAAATTTTTCTCACCAAGGGAGTCGGAAAGCATCGCGAGCGCCTGTCGAGCTTCGAGCTGGCGCTGCGCAACGCGGGCATTGCCGCGTGCAACATCGTCCGTGTTTCATCCATCTTTCCCCCGCACTGCAAATTGATCTCGCGCGCCGAGGGTCTGAAGCACCTTAAACCCGGGCAGGTCGCTTTCACCGTCATCAGCGAAAATCAGACGCGTGAGCCGCATCGCCTCATCGCCGCGGGCGTCGGCCTGGCGCTCCCAGGCGACAAATCGATGTACGGATACCTCTCCGAGCACCACTCCTTCGGCGAGACCGAAGAGGTCGCCGGCGAATATGCCGAAGAACTCGCCGCCGAGATGCTGGCCACCACCTTGAACGTGGAGTTTGATCCGGATCTATCGTGGGACGAAAAGAAAGAGGTCTACCGCATCTCGAACAAAATCGTCCGTACCATGAACATTACGCAATCCGCCGTAGGCGATAAGCGCGGCTTGTGGACCACAGTTCTCGCGGCGGCCATTCTCCTCAGCGACGACGATTGATTTCGCTTTTCCAAGAACACCGGTCCAGCCCGCCTATCATCGCGCCCGTGCGCGCCCGCCGCTTTGTGGACGCTACTGCTTGCCGGAACCTTTCTTGAAGTAGCCGATGCGATGCAGCACGGCTGCCGCGATCAGCGGCAGCGCGACCGTCGCGTCGTCAAAAACCTCCGCGAATTTGCCACCCTCCTCCGGAGGAACAAACTTGCCCCACGAAACCGCTTCCGTGTAGGTGCTTCCGGAAAGTCCGCCCCAGTTCACTGGCTCAGGACAGATCCGCAGACCGTAGTTATAACGCTTCAGGGGCAGTTTCTCGTAACCCCGACGCGCCAGCAGCTCGGCATACACGCCGAATTGTTGCGCCCAGTTCCGCGGAACCCCGCCGCCGATTGTGAAGATGCCCATGCGCTTCGTGGCCAGCATCGTCGACGCGTAATGTTCGAAATCGTCGAAGCCGTCAAATACCAGCGGCGGCTTGCCGGCCATCTTGCGCTGGCGCTGGTGCAGTGCGAAATCAATTCCCAGTTCCGAATCGGTGAACGCCGGCACGTACACCGGCACATTCCTTTCCACGCAGCTTTTCAAAATTCCGCGGCCCTTCGCGGACTTTTGCAAATACTGGCCGATGCGATGATGAAGCCGCCAGCTGGAGACCATTTCATCGTCGCCCCAGCACCCCAGCACGTGATCCACAACCTCCTCGACGTGATCGAGATTGACTTCTGGCTCCAGCGAGTCGTACACGCGGTTGTATCCGGCGAAGAACAGCTCGCGGTCGTCCATCTTCGGATCGTAGCGAAAATGCGATCGCCCCGTGGCCTCCACCAGGCCGTGAGCCATCAGCGCTCCCGTGGATACAATTGCCTTTACGATTCCCGAATCCACCAGATCGCAGAAGATCAGCCCCATTTTGGCGACGGTCAAGGCGCCCGAGAGCGTCATCACCACGAAGCAATCCTTATCGCGCGCCATCGCCTCCAGCACATCCGCCGCATCCCCGATCTGTCGCGCTGTGAACGCGGTCTGCCCCATCGCGCGGACCATATCGTCGATCGTCTCAATCTTTGCAAGGTCCAGCGGATAAATGGGAGTCAGACGATCCTTCACCGGATCGTGCAGAATTCTCCCCGTGGCGCCCTTTTTATTCGGCATTCAGTTCCTCGCTGGAAAGCACATTCCGCTTGATGCGGGAAAACGCGCACGATTCGTTTCGGCGCGCCTCATAGATAGTACAAATCAAGTAGCAAACGAAAGACTTATTTCACAAAAGAGAGCGGGTGCCTTCGAGCCGACCTGGGCGTCTCGATTCACGGCAGCTCATAAAATATTTCGCGCCGAGATTCCAGTAGCGGACGCTTCACTGGCGATGCGACGCCCGTGGGCGGCCAAGCTAGTGTATAAATGATCGGTTTCAGCGCTTCACCACATGCGTTCCCAAGGAGACTGACTCGATGACCTCTATCGCCGGTCTGGCGCTGGCGCAAAGCCACGCGGTTTTCGTCGGAGTTTCGTCGCGCGGGTTGATCGCGTGGGTAATCATCGGTTTGCTTGCCGGATGGATTGCCGGCGTGATCACGCGCGGCCGCGGCTTTGGCTGCCTCGTGAATATAATCTTGGGACTCATCGGCGCGGTGATCGGCGGATGGATTTTCACTCGGCTTGGAATTCCGGCCTGGGGATTCTGGGCCAGCCTCGCTGCCGCCACGGTTGGCGCCGTCGTGCTGGTGGCGATCGGTCGGCTTTTCGCCGGCCGTTCTTCCGACTAACATTCGATTAGCGCGTCAAGAGCCACTGGTACGCGGCCCACACTACCGGACTTGCGAGAATGAGGCTGTCAATGCGGTCCAGCATGCCTCCGTGCCCCGGCAGCAGCGCCCCCGAATCCTTCACGTTCGCGGATCGCTTGTAGGTGGACTCCAGCAGATCGCCCATCTGGCCTGCGATATTCGCCGAAACCGCAATTGCAATCAGCGTCCAGACGTCGATTTGCAGCCAAAACGAAAACCCGACCGCGACCAGCACCGAACCCGCCACGTTCGCCACCGCGCCTTCCCAAGTTTTCTTTGGACTGATCGCCGGCGCCATCGGAATTCTGCCGATCGATTTGCCCGTGAAATAAGCGAACGTGTCGCCGGCCCAAATTAGCACCAGTGTGAAGAGGATCAGTGCGCGCCCAGTCTGGCTGATCTCATCGAGCCGCACTAGATAGCTGAACGGCAGCGCGATGAACACCAGGCCCGCCGCGCTGATCGCCAGCGCCTGTAAGGATTGGTGCAGAGGCCGACGCATGCTGAAAACGATCGCCGCGGCTCCAAAAATAAAAATCAGAAAAATCGCGTCCACTGAAAGCGCGCCCACGGCGCGAACCTGCACGATGGAAAACCCGTGACCGAAAGGGTGTCTTTCGACCGAGCCCTGCGAATACTGTGCGTAGAAGATGCCGGCGGCGCACAACATCGTCCATTTCTTGAACGCGCCCAATCCCACCCGCTCGCCGAGGCTGAAAAATTCGAATAGCGCCAGCAGCGCCACGATTGCAGCGACAGCCGCCAGCAGCAGTGACGGTCCCCACCACACCAACACCACGACGATTGGTATTAGAACGCAAGCCGTCAGGATGCGCGCCAGCATCTTCGGTTAGAACTGCTCCGGCCGCGCGTCGCGTGCAGGCCCGCCATGTGCCGGTCCCTCGTGATTCGACGATTCCTGGCGGTCGTGCTCGGAATCGCTCGTCGCGCCGCGGTGCGCCCCAGCAGCACTTCCTTGCTTTCTTGCGCCCGGTTGCCCGGAGCCAAGCCCTCCGTACCGGCGCTCGCGCTTCTGATAATCCAGAAACGCTTCGAGTAGCCGCGCGCGCGAAAAATCCGGCCAGAGCGTCTCCGTCACGTAAATTTCGGCGTACGCGATCTGCCAAAGAAGAAAATTGCTCACCCGCATCTCCCCGCTGGTGCGAATCAATAGATCGGGATCGGGCAGGCCTGCGGTGTAGAGGTGTTCGGAGATCGATTGCTCATCGGCGCGGAATTTCGCATCAGCTCCAGCGCGCACTCGGTCGAGAAGCGCATTGAATGCGTCGGTAATTTCCGCGCGGCCGCCGTAGTTGAGCGCCACGACCAGTTTCATGCCGGTGTTTTTCGCGGTCTGCCGCATGGCGTCGTCAATTTCGTTGCGCACAGACTGCGGAAGCTCGGCGTGCCGCCCGATGAAACAGAGCTGAATATTGTTTCTCTGCAGAGACGGCAATTCTCGCTTCACATACTCGCGCAAAAGCCGCATCAGGAAATCCACTTCCGTCTCCGGACGCCGCCAGTTTTCGAGCGAAAACGCATAGAGCGTCAGGCACGGCAGGTGAAGGCGCGCGCAGGTCTCCGTGATTTCTCGCGCGGCTTTCATCCCCGCGCGGTGCCCCGCGATGCGCGGCAAATGCCGGCGCCCGGCCCATCGCCCGTTGCCGTCCATGATGATGGCTACGTGGCTCGGAAGGCGCTCCATGTCCAGTTTTTCGAGTAGCGTCGCTTCCTCGCGACTGGAAGGTTTCAGTTCGATTGTCTTCACCAGAAGTTGCTCGTCGAGGTCCCCAACGGACGCGCAGTGGTCAGTTTGAGTATTCTTCTCGTCGCCCCGGGTCCCAGAAAGCTTCGCTTTGGAGGCAGTATCGTCGCATAACCCGTCACAACTCAAACTGACTCTGTCTCTGGTCTGCTGGAGCCGAAGAAATGCCGCGCGTGCGAAAGTAGCATAGCAGGATACGTCTCGCAACCAACGGCCGTTCCGGCTGGCCACTAGTTTCTTGCTGGTCGCGGTCCTCTGCGGCCTAGAAACCCTAGCGATTGGTGTACACGCGCGATGGGTTAGCGGATAATCCGCAAACCGAAATGCCCATCCATCTCGAGCAAGTTGTGCCCTGGGGCCGGTCTTTCGACGAATACGTGCGAATGTTCGGCCTGGGAGATAGCGATCTCGATCGCGTCATCTTCGATTGCGCCGGCGGACCGGCGAGCTTCAATTGCGAAATGCGCCGGCGCGGGTGCAGAGTAGTTTCGGCCGATCCGATCTATCGCTTTTCCGCTGCGCAACTGGCGCAACGATTTGGCGAAACTCGCGACACGATTCTGAGCAAAACCGCCGAGTCGCGCGAAAATTTCGTATGGGACGAAATGCAATCGATCAGCCGCCTGGGCGAAATTCGCATGCAGGCGATGAATCTCTTCCTGCGGGATTTTCCTGGCGGATTAGCTGAAGGTCGCTACCTGACCGCTGAATTGCCGCAGCTGCCTTTTGGCGATAGCACATTCGATCTGGCGCTGTGCTCCCATTTCCTATTTACGTACTCGGATCTGCTGTCGCTGGAATTCCACGTGGAGTCGATTCGCGAGCTGTGCCGCGTCGCGGGCGAAGCGCGCATTTTCCCTCTCGTGCCGCATTTTGCCGACGCGCGTTCCCCGCACCTGCCGCCTCTCATCAACCATCTGACCGCCGACGGCTATTTCTGCGAAATCATCCGCGTCCCCTACGAATTTCAACGCGGCGCCAACGAAATGCTTTGCGCCACGCGCCCCGTTCAG
>JAGWRH010000170.1 GCA_028876695.1 Acidobacteriota bacterium
ATCGAAAGGTTTATCGTTTTTGATGCGTAATTTGAGTCATGAACAAGCACCAGGATGTTCTCAGGAGAGTTCGAGACGTTCGTCCCCTTTAGATATACGTCGGTTACCAGGAGACCTGTGCCAAAGCCACTGTTCTCCACGGTTTCGGCACTTGCGACGAAGCGCCCATCGGGCGATCTGAGCTGCGTCGACCATATCGTATCTTCCCCGCTGCAACCTAATATGGCTAGTGCGAACATCACTGCGATTAGAAAAGTACCATTCGCCCGCACAGTAGAGTGTCCCACTGTAAAATACCTGCCGACTATCTCGTTCGCGCGAGTCAATTGACCGTGCATAGCGTTCTGTTTCTTGCGTCGTTAAATCCCGCAGTGATATTGATAATGTTTACAGCTGGTGTGTGGCGGGTGGCCCATGCAATTCTTCTCGCCGACTGACCCGTGAACATCACCGAGCATGATACCATCCCGCCACGTACCTCCCGAGTTTGTTTTGTGGGTGCCCCATGCTCGGTTTATGAGCGTGGGGCCGTTCAGTCCTGCCAAAGGCGCTCAGCGCGCGGATCACTCCGGCTCCTCCGCTTCGCCGCTCTCTTCGTGCTCGCGATTCTGACGCATCACCTCAAACCAAAATGGCAGCGCCTCGCTTCCGCGCAGCCTCCGGCAAATCCGGCTGAGCGATTCCAGTTCCCGGCTGTGAAGCTCCTCCATCAGCGACCTCACCGCCGTTTCCTGTTTCGGCAGCACCTTCTCGACCAGCCTCTCCCCTTCCGGCGTCAGGCTCACCACGCCGACCTTCAGACCCACTCTCGGTTTTCCTCGCTGGCTCTTCGATAGCCGGCTCTCTCTCATCTCGACCGCGGGAAGATAGCTTTCCTCGACGCTCACCCATCCGAACTGTTCCGCCGCCCGAACCGTCTCGTGGACGGCCCGCTTGATGCGCCCCAGTTTTTCGGTTGCCTCGCGTCTCGTCATCGGACCGTTCTTGTAAAGCACGACCAGTAAGCGGAACTCCTCGTGCGTCAAACCGAACACGTCCAAAGCAACTGTGAGCTTTCGCTCCATCCATCTCGCCGCTTCCATCAGGTCCAGATACGCTCCCCAGGCAAGCATTGTCTTGTCTCTCGGGCTCGCGCGCCGTTTCTTTCGCGGGAAACGCAATGCAGCCTCCTAAGCCGCCTACCGCGCCAAATTGACGCAACTTTTGGCGCTATAGTGGTCCTATAAGCGTGCTTATTGCAGGATGCACATTCCTGGTTTCGCCGCAACACATATTCGTCTCCTCTTCGCCTTTTTCGGGCAAGTTTGTCATCCTGAGAGAAGCCGCCATCCGGCCGACGAGGGATCTGCTGTTGAATATCTTCATAGAGAGGGCCGAGGTTGGTTATTGACCGCGGCGAATGCGTTTGTTAGGATTTCGGTGCTGCTGAAAACGCAGCGCTTATCTAGAGTGGCTGAGGGGACAGGCCCGTAGAAGCCACAGCAACCTGGTGCAACCGCCAAGGTGCTAACTCCTGCCCGTAACAGGGCTTTCGCCCGCCGAAACGTTCGACGGATGCGGAAGATCAGGGGAGAGATAAGATCCTCAACTGATCCGCACAGCGGATCGATTGACGATTCCACTCCCAAACCGCAGTCGAAGCCGGTCCCGGTGTACGCGGTTAGCCGCGCTGCACTGGCGATGTCTGGCAGTTGCTATATCTCAGATTCACGCAAGGGAGCACGAACATGAAACTGGCCACCAAGACGATTCATGCAGGGCAGCCATCCGAGCCGGAAACCGGCGCGCTGATTGCTCCGATATTTCAGACGTCCACGTACGAACAGGACGCGCCGGGACAGGACAAGGGCTATTCATACTCGCGAACAAATAATCCCACGCGCGAGCGGCTGGAAGCCGTATTGGCGGAGCTCGAAGGTGCGAAATACGCGGCCGCGTACGGCTCCGGGCTGGCGGCGGAGAACGCGATCTTGCAGGCGTATTTGCGCCCGGGAGACGAGATCATCATTCCGCGCGACGTTTACGGCGGAACGTACCGCATTCTGAACCGAGTATTTCACCCGATGGGTGTGGTGGTGCGCCAGATCGAAACGAGCGATTTGAAGGCGGTCGAGGCGGCGACCAATTCGAAGACGCGCATCGTCTGGATCGAGTCCCCCACGAATCCGCGCTTGCTCATCACCGATATCGAGGCGATCGGAAAAATCGCGCATGCCCACGGCGCGTTGATGGTCGTCGATAACACGTTCGCCACACCTGTGTTTCAGCGGCCGTTTGAACTGGGCGCGGATATTGTGATGCACAGCGTGACGAAGTATCTGGCCGGACATTCGGACGTCGTGCAGGGGGCCGTCCTCGCAAACGATCAGGCGATTTTCGAGCCGGTGAAGTATCTGCAAAATGCCACCGGCGGGATTCCTTCGCCGTTCGACTGTTGGCTCACGCTTCGCGGGCTGAAGACGCTCGAACTTAGAATGCAGCGGCACGAGGAAAACGCCGAAGCGATTGCCAATGCGCTGCATGGCCATCCGCTGGTCCGGCGGGTTTATTTCCCCGGCCTCGCGACGCATCCCGGCCACGACATTGCGCGCCGGCAAATGAGCGGATTCGGCGGGATGGTCTCCTTCGAACTGGAGGGTACGAAGGATGAGGTGGTGGCGTTCGCCTCTTCGCGGCGCTATTTCGCTCTCGCCGAAAGCCTCGGCGGCGTGAAGTCGCTGATTTGCCATCCGGCGTCGATGACGCACGCGTCGATTCCCCCGGAAGCGCGCGCGGCGCTGGGCCTTTCGGACATGCTGCTCCGGCTATCGCCCGGGTGCGAGAACCACGAAGACTTGGTCGAAGATCTGATGGATGGTCTCGCGGAACTTCAGCGTGCTCGTGCGGCGAAGAAACCAGTAGCAGCCGCTTCTCGCTAACGCACGCCGTGGCGAGCGATTCCCCACATTCCAGATCGGACGCCTTTGCGCGTCCGTCGACCCGCACGCGATCCGAAATCCCGCTGGCCGTAACACGCCCAGGGCTGTTG
>JAGWRH010000171.1 GCA_028876695.1 Acidobacteriota bacterium
GCTTTTACTGCGTCGATAACCTGCCCGTCGCCCTGATTCCCACGTTCACCGACCTTTACGAAGAAGGCCGGGGCGAAGTGGATCGCGCGGCTTTGCTCGTGGACGCGCGCGAAGGCGCCGAAATCGAGAAGCTGCCTCAAATCTACCGCGAACTCCGAAGCCGGCACTCCGTCACGCTGGTATTTGTGGAAGCAAGTGACCAAGCCCTGCTGCGCCGCTTCAGCGAAACGCGCCGTCCGCATCCCATGGGGCAGGACAACTCGGTCATCGAAGGCATTCGAGCGGAGCGCCGTCGCATGGCCCCGATCCGCCGGCTTGCCGGCGTGGTGATCGATACCACGAAGTTCACCGTTCACGAGCTGCGCCAGTTCATCGTCGATAGGTTCCAGAATCCCGGGCGCCGGCCGTTGCTGATTTCCGTCGTCAGCTTCGGATTTCGTTACGGAATCCCCGCGGACGCGGATCTTGTCTTCGATGTCCGCTTCCTGCCGAATCCGCATTTCATCCCCAAGCTCAAGCCATTCAGCGGCCAGGATTCGCGCGTGGCGCGATATATCCGCTCGTTTCCGCAGACTGGAGAGTTTCTGCGCCGCATCGAAAGCCTGCTCACCTATCTGATTCCTCACTACATTCGCGAGGGCAAAAGCTACCTGACGATCGCGCTCGGATGCACCGGCGGACGGCACCGTTCCGTTGCGCTTGCGGAAGTGATCGGCCGCGATCTGCGCCGCAAAGGGTACGCAACCAAGGTGGTGCATCGCGATATGGAGAAGACCACTGCGTGAACTCTGTGGGCGTATGCTTCCGGGTGCGTGCCGGATTTTTCGCCACCCGGCCATCGTACGCACGGGGCGTTTATGCCTTGCAACATACGCGCATCGTGCTTACGCTAGGTCCCTCGAACCGCGTGGGTTATCGGCGGCAGGCCTCGAAAGCAAAGCGTTGTAGCGGCATTCGCTGCGAGCGGAGACTGCATTTGCACGCATAAAATATGGAACTTCTTCGGCACACCAGCGAACGCGAGGAAATCCGCAGGCTCATGCGGTATCTGCGGCCCTACATTCCGCTTTTCGCGCTGGGCGTCATTCTGATCGCCGTTATGGGCTCGATGGATGGATTGATCGCCTTCGCCATCAAGCCCGCGTTGGACGTCGTCCTGGCGCGGCATTCCACCGCCCAGGCCCTGACCCTCTTCACCATTCCGGGCACGCATCGCGTCGTCCAGCTCAACTCCTTCGTCCCGCGCGGGATTCATTATGTCTGGACGGTATTCGCCGTTGCGCTGCTTTTTATAACGGTGGCCAAGGGCGTGGCGGAGTACTTCGGCAGTATCTTGATTCAGTACGTCGGCCTCTCCGGCATCACGGATTTGCGCGATCATGCCTACCGCAAGATCGTGCAGCAGCCGGTCGGATTCTTTCAGCACAATCCCGTCGGGCGCGTCATTTCCGCGGTGATTAGCGACATCGAGCAGGTCCGCAGCGCGTTTTCGGATTGGCTCGCCGACCTGGTCCGGCAAATTTTCAGCCTCGTCGCCTTCGTCGCCGTCCTCCTGATCATCGACTGGCGCATGGCGCTGGGCTCGGCCGTGCTCATTCCGCTGGTTGTCCTGCCGGTCGGCAAACTCGGACGCAAAATCCGGCGCTCCTCCGAAAAAAGCCGCTCGCGACTCGCCGATCTCAGCCAAATCCTGCAAGAAACCGTCAGCGGCAATCGCATCGTGAAGGCCTTCGGCATGGAGCGTTTCGAAATCGTTCGTTTCCGCGACGCCGGACGAAAGCTCCTGCGCGAAAACATGCGCTGGATTCGCGCCCTCGCGGCCACCTCGCCCATCATGGACGTGCTCGGTGCCGTCGTTGTCTCCGGAGTCTTGCTGGCGGCCCGCGGCGAAATCAACGCATCGCGGATGACTATTGGCGACTTCGGCGCGTTCATTTTCGCCTTATTCAAGGCCTACGAGCCGGTCAAGGCCATCGGCCGCGCGTATCAGCTCTTCCTCCAGGCGGCCGGGGTTTCCGCGCAGGTTTTTGCGTTCATCGATCGCCCGGAAGAGGAAATGGAAGCGCCGGGAGCGAAGCCGCTGCCGCGTTTTTCGAATTCCATCGAATTCGACCGCGTTTCATTCGCCTACGATAGCGGGCCGCTGATCCTGCGCAATATCGATTTGCAGGTACCCGCGGGTGCGTTGGTCGCTTTCGTCGGCTCCAGTGGAGCGGGGAAGACCACGCTCGTAAATCTCCTGCCGCGTTTTTATGCCGCGACGTCCGGTTCGGTGCGCATCGATGGGCGCGATGTGCGCGAGGTCACGTTGCGATCCCTCCGCGAGCAGATCGCCATCGTCACGCAGGAAACCATCCTCTTCAACGACACGATCTGGAACAATCTCTGTTACGGGCAGCCCAACATTCCCAAAGCAACCGTGGAGGAAGCGGCTCGCGCCGCTCTGGCGCACGACTTCATTTTGCAGCTGCCCAGGGGCTACGACACCTTAATCGGCGATCGCGGCGAAAGACTTTCCGGCGGCCAGCGCCAGCGCCTGGCCATCGCGCGCGCGTTGCTGAAAAACGCGCCCATTCTGATCCTCGACGAAGCCACCTCCGAGCTCGATTCCGAGTCCGAGATGCTGGTGCAGCGCGCGCTCAACAATCTTATGGCGGGCCGCACGGTTTTCGTGATCGCGCATCGCCTCTCCACCATTCGCCGCGCGGATCTCATCGCCGTCGTGGATGGCGGCGCGATTCGCGAGCGCGGCACGCACGAGGAATTGTTGGCGCGAGCCGGCATTTACGCCCGCCTTTTCGAAATGCAGTTTCGCGATGCCGAACCGGTCGTCCGCGCCGTGGAGCCCGCCTGAACATGGTCGGAGCCAAGGCACATTCGGCAGGCCCCGGCGCCGCGCCATCCGCCTCCCGGTCGCTGAAATCGATGACCGGCTACGCCCAAGCCCGCGCCACCGGCCACGACTGGACCATCCGCATCTCCGTGCGCAGCGTAAACCACCGTTTTCTCGATCTGCACCTCCGCCTGCCCGAGGGGTTTGAGGCGCTCGAGCCCCGAATGCGCCAGAAGGTTCGCGAACACCTCCGCCGAGGCCACGTCGAAGTCACGCTGCGATATGAACCCTCCGGCCCAGCGGCGATCGGCGTCAACAAAGAAGTGGCTGCGGGTTACTTGCACGGCGCCAACTCTTTGCGCGAGCAATTTGGCATTCGCGCCGAGCCCGATCTCGCCTCCATCTTGCGCCTCCCCGGTGTGATCGGCCCGCCGGCCGCCGCTGTGGAATCCGAAATGAGCCAGCTCGAAGCGATGGCCGCGCAGTGCCTGGACGAAGCGCTCGAAAAGCTCGATCGCATGCGCGAAGAAGAAGCTGCCGCGCTGCGAGACGATATGTGTGTCCGCCTCGCCAGCGTGGCCAGTCTTGGTGGCCGCGTCCGCGTCCTGGCGGAACGCGCGCGTCCCGCTTTTGCCAGGCGCCTGGAATCGCGCTTGAAGGAACTACTGGGCGAAACGGCCCTCGATCCCGCGCGCCTCGCCCAGGAAGCCTCGCTTGCGGCCGAGCGTGGCGACGTCTCCGAGGAATTGGCCCGGCTCGCGAGCCACGTGCGCCAGTTCGAATCCATACTGGCTGCTTCAGCCGATGTCGGAAAGAAACTCGATTTTCTTCTCCAGGAAATGCAGCGGGAAGCCAACACCCTGCTTTCGAAAACTCCGGGAACGGAAACCGAGGGCCTGCAAATCACCGAACTCGGTCTGGAAATCAAATCCGAAATCGAAAAGATTCGCGAACAGGTCCAAAATATAGAATGACGCAACCGGCGCCATCGGTGCTCATCGTTTCCGGCCCATCCGGTTCGGGTAAGTCCACGCTCGTGCAAAAGATATTGGAGCTCCCCGGGACCATGCTTTCCATTTCGTGCACCACCCGGCCTCCCCGCAGGACGGAAAATGCCGGCAAATGGTACAATTTCGTCACCGAATCCGAATTCCAGCAGATGGTCGACGCGGGCGAGTTCCTTGAATATGCCCAGGTTTTCGGAAAAAATTGGTATGGCACGCCCAGGAAGTGGCTGGAGAAAGCGTTCGCTGAAGGCAAGGATCTGGTTCTCGAAATCGATGTCGCCGGAGCGTTGCAGGTAAAACAAAAGCTCCCCGAGGCCGTCGCGATCTTCGTCGTCCCGCCGTCGCGCTCGGACGTCGAACAGCGCATACGCGCCCGCGGGCAGGATTCCGAGGACGAAATTCACCGCCGCCTGGAACGCTCGCGGCAGGAAATGCTCAAGTTTCCGAGCTACGATTTTGCGGTCATCAACGACGATCTCGAGCGCGCCGGCCGCGAGGTGCAAGCCATCGCGCTGGCTTCGCGTTGCCGAATGGCTCGGCAGGAGCATCATATTCGCGAGATCCTGAAGACGTTTGGAGGCTGACTTGGAAATGGCTGCTCTCACCCAGGCACCGGATAGCAAATTCGCCTACGTCGTTCTGGTGGCCCGCCGGGCTCGCCAGTTGATGATCGGCGCGCGGCCGCTCGTCGATAATCCGCGCTCGCGCAAGAACACTCGGATCGCCGAAGAGGAATTGACGCAGGGCCGCCTCGAATACGAACTGCCTGAGGTGCCCGAAGGCAGCGAG
This sequence comes from Acidobacteriota bacterium, assembly GCA_028876695.1. Classification (GTDB taxonomy): domain Bacteria; phylum Acidobacteriota; class Terriglobia; order Acidiferrales; family UBA7541; genus Palsa-295. The sequence goes on from JAGWRH010000171.1 coordinate 4,630, forward strand.
GATCGGGACGGCAAGCGCCGCAAGTAGGCTCGTCCCGCGCGGCCGGTCCGGCGGCTCGTGCGTTTCGGTTCGGCTCCGCTTCGCGTTGTGTGGAATGGCGCGCTATGAAAATTGCTCTCGGTGTCACCGGCGGCGTTGCGGCGTATAAATCGGCGGAGCTTGTCCGCCGCCTGCAGCAGGAAAAGCTCGATATCCAGGTCGTGATGACGCGTGCGGCGCAGGAATTCATCACCCCGCTCACCTTCGCGGCTCTCACCGGCAACAAAGTCATCACCGAAATGTTTGCGCGTGATGGCGCGGCGCCCGCGAACGTCGAAAGCGCCATCGAGCATATCGCTGTCGCGCAACGCATCGATCTATTGCTCGTCGCGCCGGCCACCGCGGACGTGCTGGCGCAATTCGCCCACGGAATCGCGGGCGACTTCCTCACCACACTGTATCTCGCCACCAAAGCTCCCGTAGTAGTCGCTCCCGCGATGAACGTCAACATGTGGGAGCACCCCGCGACGCGCGACAACGTCGCCGCGCTTCGCTCCCGTGGTGTGCACGTGGTCGATCCCGGCGAAGGCTATCTTGCCTGTGGCATGATCGGCGCGGGCCGTTTGGCGGAGACGGAATCCATCGCCCAAAAAGTCTGCGCCGTCCTCGGCCTGCGTCACGATTTTGCGGGGCAGACGGTGCTCGTCACCGCCGGGCCCACCCGCGAAGATCTCGATCCCGTGCGATTCCTGACCAACCGCTCCTCCGGCAAGATGGGTTACGCGCTCGCCGAGGCCGCCGTTCGCCGCGGCGCCCGCGTCGTGCTTGTCAGCGGGCCCACGAATTTGCCCGCTCCGGCAGGCGCCGATTGGATTCCCGTCCGCTCCACGGAAGAAATGCGCGGCGCCGTGCGCGAACACTCGGCGCAAGCGAACGTGATCGTCATGGCCGCCGCGGTTGCCGATTATCGCCCGGCGATAGTGCATGCGCGGAAGATGAAGCGCGCGGGCGAGCGCATCGCTCTGGAACTCGAGCCCACTCCCGATATTTTGGCCGAGCTTGGCCGCGAGCGCCGTGAAAATCACACCGCGCCGCGATCGATCCTCGTCGGTTTCGCGGCCGAAACCGAACAGATCGCCGAACGCGCCCGCGAAAAATTGGCCCGCAAGGCCGCGGACATGATCGCCGCCAACGACGTAACCCAGGAAGGCGCCGGCTTCGATGGCGATACCAACGTCGTCACATTATTTTTGCGCGATGGCCGCCAGATCCCGCTCCCCAAGCTTTCGAAATTCGAAGTCGCCAACCGCATCCTCGATCAGGTCCTCGATCTTCAGAAGCCCTAAGCCGGGGGCTTTGATGTCCGCGACCGCGCGCGAGGTCTTTGTGCGTCGTGCCTTCAGCCACCGCATGAACTGCGCGAAACGAAGGCTCCTTTAGGCGCTGAAGTTCCGATTTCGTGGATTTGGCGCTGGCGCTTTGCTTCCGCGGCGTTCCGTGTTCCGCTGCTCCGCGTTTACGGCGGGACACGTTTTGCTATAGTGTGTTTGCATATTTCGATTTCTTCGAGGCTTGAACGTGGATTCGAAAAACAATCCGAAGAACGCACGTGCCGAGGCGTGGCTTCGTTACGCCGACGAACTCAGTCTGGCGCCGTTTTACTTGGACCGCCGCGCTCAAGTCGCCACTCCGGATTTAGCGAGCGGTCTTGCGGGTGCGCCAGCGCCGGGTTTTCAGACGGCGGAAATGCCGCGCGGAACATCAACCCCTCCGGCCGCTTCGCCGATACCGCCTCCGCCTGCCGCGACGGCCGCGTTTGTGCCAAAAATCGCGGCGCCGTCGCTTTTCGAAGAACGCGTCGAACACGATTCGCTCGATCGCATCCGCCTCGACATCACTCCCACCTGCACCCGCTGCAAGCTGCACAAGGCTCGCACGCAAATCGTCTTTGGCGTGGGCAATCCGAAAGCGCGATTGGTCTTCGTCGGCGAAGGGCCCGGCCGCGACGAAGATGAGCAGGGCGAGCCGTTCGTCGGCCGCGCCGGCAAGCTCCTCACGGACATGATTGCCGCCATGGGTCTACGGCGAAAGGACGTGTACATCTGCAACGTGGTGAAGTGCCGCCCGCCGGAAAATCGCCTTCCCGAAAAGGACGAGATCGCCGCCTGCTCGCCGTTTCTCGCCCGCCAGCTTGCCGCCATCGACCCCAAGGTCATTTGCTGCCTTGGCGCCTGCTCCGCGCAGACGCTGCTCAACACCAATCAGGGCATCTCGCGCTTCCGCGGCGAATGGTTCGAGTATCGCGGCGTGAAATTGATCGCCACGTATCACCCCGCGTACCTTCTCCGCAATCCCGCCGCGAAATCCGAAGTCTGGAAGGATTTGCAGAAGGTCATGGCCGTCCTCGGCCTTCAGCCCCCTAAGAGGACCAAGCCGTAGTCCGTCGCTGCCTCCCACTCACAGCAGCGAATCTCTCCGCGCGCTGATAAACTTGTCCGCACCGATGCCGTCCCGCTACTGCGAAGTCGCGCTTCCCGTGCCGCTCCGTTCCACATTTACTTACGCGGTCCCGCCCTCGCTCGATGGCGAATGTCTGATTGGTCGGCGCCTCGTCGTGCCGTTTGGCCGTCGCGCCATGATCGGCGTAGCGGTCGCCGAATCCAACGCGCCACCGCGGCTGGATCGCGTCAGCTCGCCCATCAGGGAAATCGCCGGCGTGATGGACCCCATTCCCGCGCTCACGCCGAATCTTCTGGCTCTCGGAGAATGGATCAGCCGCTACTACGCCGCCCCCATCGGCGAAACGCTGCGCGCCATGTTGCCGCC
>JAGWRH010000172.1 GCA_028876695.1 Acidobacteriota bacterium
CGCGACGTGGCGCGGCGCATTTTGAAGCCGCTGCGAGCGCCACTGGTGTGGGGCGCGCCAATCGGACACACGGAGCGCGCGGCGCTGACGATTCCTCTGGGTGTGCGCGCGGGGCTTTCCGTGCCCGCGCGGGCGGGCGCCTCCGCGACATTGGAAGTGCTAGAACCGGCATGCAAGAGTCCCACGGAAAAACGGCCGGGAAGCCGCAAGCGATGACACTCTCCGCTCGAAAATCGCCGGTGCAGCACGTTCACCTGCTCGGGATTGGCGGCGCGGCCATGGCGCCGGTGGCGGGCATGCTCAAAGAGCGCGGATTTCACGTGACGGGAACGGATGTGAACGTTTATCCGCCGGCATCGACGCTGCTGCGTTCGCTGGGAATTTCGTGGAACGAAGGGTATCGCGAGGAAAATCTCGCGCCCGCGCCGGACCTGGCGGTGATCGGCAACGCGATTTCGCGCGGAAATGCGGAACTCGAACGCATACTCGACGAAAAGATTCCGTACTGCTCGATGCCGCAGCTGCTGGAGGATTACTTCATTCCGGGGCACGATTCCATCGTCGTCGCCGGCACGCACGGAAAAACCACGACTACGGCGATGACTGCGTGGATTTTTCACTCCGCCGGGCGGCGGCCCGATTTTCTGATTGGCGGAGTGGCGCCGAATTTCGGCGATCGCAGTTACGGTCTCGGCGGCGGGCGAGAGTTCATCATCGAAGGCGACGAATACGATACGGCGTTCTTCGATAAGGGTCCGAAATTCCTGCACTATCATCCCGACGAGCTGATCCTCACTTCGCTCGAATACGACCACGCGGACATTTATCCCGATCTCGCCTCGATCGCGCTGCAATTCCGGCGTCTGGTGAATCTGGTGCCGCGGCGGGGACGGATTTTGATCTGGGGCGAGAGCCGCGAGCTGAAGGAAGTGGCGGCGAAGGCGTTTTGCCGCGTGGAGACGTTCGGGCTGGCGGCGGATAGCGACTGGTTCGCGGGCGATATTGGGTGGCACGACGAGGCGACGGTGTTCCGAGTGGCGCATCAGGGCAGGGAAATCGGCCGGTTTCAGATATCCATGGCCGGGCGGCACAACGTGATGGACGCGCTGGCGGCGATCGCGATGGCGCACGGCCGAGGGATCGACAGCGAGTCGATTGGGCGGGCGCTCGCGAGTTTCGAGTCCGTGCGCAAGCGCATGGAAGTGAAAGGCGGCGCGGACGGCGTGCTGGTGGTGGAGGACTTCGCTCATCATCCCACGGCGATTCGGCTGACACTCGAAGCGGCGCGCACGCGCTGGCCGGGACGAAAAATCTGGGCGGCGGTCGAGCCACGGTCGAATACCATGCGGCGCAAGATCTTTCAAGACGCGCTGCCCGAATCCCTTGCGCTTGCGGACGCGGTGCTGTTCGGCCCGGTGAACCGCGCGCAACTGATCGAGGAAGACGAACGGCTCTCGCCCGAAGCGATTGCCGCGTCGCTACGGGCGCTAGGTCGCGAAAGCCGCGCATTCGATTCCGCCGACGCGATTGCCGCGCATCTTGGGACGAACGCCGCGCCGGGCGATTTGGTGCTGGTGATGTCCAACGGCGGATTCGATGGGCTGACCGCAAAACTTCTCGAAAAATTGCAAGCGCGCGCCGGTGTCCGCGCCTGACGATGGAGCATAACGGGCGCTCACTCCTCGCGGTGATGCAGCGTTCCGGGCGCGGATTTTGCCACACGCTGGTCCTGGCGCTGGTGTTCGCTCTGGCGCCCTCCGCGCGTGCAACGATCCGGTACGAAGTTTCGCTGAGACAGCCGCGGCAGCACCTCTTTCACGTGCGGATGGAAATCCCGGGCGTGAAGCCGGGGGAAGACGTTGCGATGCCGGCGTGGAACGCGTTGTACCAGATTCGCGACTTCGCGTCTCACCTGAGCGATGTGGAGGTGGCGCGACTTTCAAGCGGAGACGCGGCGGCGCATTTTACCGTCGCGCGGGAGCTGGATAAGCAGGACTGGTCGCTCGAAACGAATGACCCGAATTCAGCGGGCACGCAGCAGGACGAAGCCGTTACATATTCCGTGGAATGGAACGAGGCGGGACCGTTTAGTACGCAGCTCGACGAGCATCACGCCTTCATCAATCTGGCGGAAATTTTAATGTACGTGCCGGACCGGCGCGGCGAGAGCGTGGAAGTGGATTTCGACGATGTACCGTCGGGTTGGCGCGTGGTGGCCGAATTGCCGCCCGGCGCACAAGCCGATTCGTTCACGGCGACGAGTTATGACGCGCTCGTCGATGCGCCAGTGGAAGCGGGCAAGTTCGATCAGTTTGGCTTCGACAACGGAGGGGCGCATTTTCGCGTGGTCGTGGACGCGCGCGAGTGGGACAAGGCGCTGCTCGACGAAGCGCTGCACCGGATCACCGGATATGAGCTGAAGCTGATGGGAGGCCCGCCGTTCCCGGAATATACATTCATATTTCACATCGGTCCGTATTCGGACGCGGGCGGCGGCGGAATGGAGCACATGAATTCGACGGCGATTGCCGCAACGTCAACCAGCAGCGCCGCGGCGGTTGCCGCGCACGAATTCTTTCATGCGTGGAACGTCAAGCGGATTCGCCCGCGGTCGCTCGAACCGGCGGATTTTTCGAAGGAGCAGTACACTCGCGCGCTGTGGTTCGCCGAAGGCGTGACGAGCACCTACGCCGCGTACACGCTGGTGCGCACGGGTTTATGGACGCGCGAGCAGTTCTATTCGGATCTGGCGGCACAGATTTCCGAGCTGCAATCGCGGCCCGCGCGAGAATGGCAGAGCGCGGAAGAATCGAGCCTCGATGCGTGGTTCGAGAAGTATGACGATTACAATCGTCCCAGCCGCAGCATCTCGTATTACAACAAGGGCCAGATTCTCGGCGTGATGCTCGATCTGGCGATTCGCGATGCGACGGATAATCGGAAGTCTCTCGATGATGTGATGCGGCGCATGAATCAGGAATACGCGAAGGGCGGCCGCTATTACGACGACAGCCGGGGAGTGCTCGACGTGGTGAACGAAGTTGCCGGAAAGGATTTCAACGACCTCTTTAGCAGATTCGTTTCCGGAACCGGCGAGATTCCGTACGATCAGTTTCTTTCGATCGCCGGCCTGCAACTGAATTTGAGCACCTCGCCGTCCGGCGATGTGACCGCGATGATCCGTGAAGCGCCGCATCCCACTTCGCGCCAGCGCCGCATCCGCGATGGAATTCTGCACGGAACGACAGAATGATTCGCACCGTTGCCGTTGTGCTCTTTTGCGCCCTTTCCATCCTGCTGATTCTTCCGTTGTTGATTTTGTGGACGGCCATCAGCGGCAATCCGGAATTCATGTTCTCGAGCGCAATGAAATTCATCCGGCTTGCAGCGCGAGGAGCAGGAATTCGCGTTCACGTCGAAGGCACGGAAAATATCCCCGCGCAACCGTGCGTGTTTGCGAGTAATCACGCCTCCAACGCGGACCCGCCGGTGCTGGTGCCGGCGATCCCGCGGCGCGTAAGCATCCTGGTGAAGCGGGAGCTGTATCGCATTCCGATTTTGGCAACGGGCATGCATCAAGCAGGATTCGTGGCCGTGGATCGCGGGGCGAAAGAAGGTTCGATGAATCTGGACGAAGTGGCCGAACATCTGAAGCGCGGACTGTCGTTTCTGGTGTTCGCTGAAGGGACGCGCAGTCCGGACGGCCGCCTGCGGCCATTCAAGAGAGGCGCGGCGCTGATGGCGATTCATGCGGGCGTGCCAATCGTGCCGGTGGCCGTGGCGGGCACGCCGGCGATTATGCCGAAAGGGGATTGGAAGCTGCATCCGGGAGAAGTGTCCATACGATTTTGCCCTCCGATTGATGCATCCGAGTACACATTCGAGCAGCGGTCGGAATTGATCGATCGCGTGCAGGCCGAAGTTGCGGAGGCGCTGCCGCCGGAGCAGAAGCCGCTGCCGCCGGCCGGCGATGGCGTGAGCCCCTGAGATTTGCCGCTGGCATGGAAAGTCGGCGGCCGTTCTGGCCCAGCCTCGTGCTGATATACTTGCGGGGAATCGCGAAGCCACGCTGCGCATCGTGAAACGTCACAATGGCGACGAAGCTGATCCACGAAATCCTTCCGGTGGGCATGCTGCAATGCAATTGCTCGATTTTGGGCGATCCGGAATCGCGCGAAGCGATCGTGATCGATCCTGGCGATGAGGTGGAGCGCATTCTGGAAGTGATCCGGCGGCATCGGCTCAAGGTGCGCGCCATCGTCAGCACGCACACGCACATCGACCACGTGGGCGGACTCGCGGCGCTGCAGCGCGCCACCGGCGCGCCCGTGTTGATCCACGAGGACGATCTGGCGCTCTACCATTCGCTTGATACGCAGGCGGGATGGCTGGGAATTCCAACGCCGGAGCTCGTCCGCGCGCCCGATTTCCTTAAGGAGGGGGATACGCTGCGCTGGGGCGATTTCACCGCGCAGGTGCTGCATACGCCTGGACACACGCAGGGGAGCATCAGCCTGGTTTTCAACTCCGCCGGCGATGCGACAGCGAAAGCCCGATCCACGGCCGCTGCAACGCCTCACGATGACGTCGCCAATGCCGATCGATTGATCGCGGGCGACACGCTTTTTCAGGGCAGCATTGGACGGACGGATCTTCCCGGCGGGTCATACCCGCAAATCATTGATTCCATTCGTGAGAAGCTGCTTGTCCTGCCCGACAATACGATCGTTATTCCCGGCCACGGACCGAAAACGACGATCGGCGCCGAGCGCGCCCACAATCCGTTCCTTCGGTAAAGTTTTGGCGTCAATCAGGCGAATCTAACGGCGAGAAACCCACGGGTAGTCCTAGGACTATCTGTTGCAGCCCTTGGAACAACCGCACGCAGCGTTTCTTTACTTGTCCATCGGCCAAAAAGATAATCGCTGTGCCATTCGGCGCAAGATTCAACGCTCATTTCGCCGTCGCCTGGGCGCTTGCAGCAGGCTCGCGGCGCGGGAGAGCGTGGCCGGACCGAAGTGCGAGTCGGTGAAGCTGAGGTACAATTTTGGAAACAGCGTTACGGCTGGCGAAATCAGGCAGCGATTTCGCGCCATCCAATTCATTATGAAGTGCGGCCGAACGCCGCGACCTTTTCGGCAAGTTTGTGATTCGGACAGCGCTTGGGAGATAGAGCCATGAGACGTTCAGATCTCGTTCGCAACTCTCCGAGAGGGAAGAGTGCGCGTACTTCGCAAATCGTCTTTGGTGAACGGCAGCACCTGCTGCGCGTGCTCGACTCGGTCGAGCGCAGCGCCTTGCCCGCGGCGCGGCTGGAGCAGGAGCGCCGAATCATCGAGCAACTGATCCACGCTCGGACGCAGGAGCTGAATCGGATCAACGCCGGTTGGGACGAAAAGATCGGCCAGGTGCTCAGCGCGGAGGTGAAACCGGACGCGCTCGATCAGCTTTCGCGGCAGGCGCCGAAGGAGGATTACTACCTTCTGCGGCTGATCAGCGAGCATCCCAAGGTTCCAGCCAAGACGCTCAACCGACTGTCGCATCACCCGTACGCCGCGATTCGCGAGAACATCGCGAGACACCCGAATAGCGACGCCGCGACGCTTTCACGCCTGAGCCGCGACCGCAGCCAACCACTGTGGTATCTAGTGGCCTTCAATCCGAATGCGCCGGCTCCCCTGCGCAAGAAATTGCAAGAGCGCATGCGGCGCCTCGGGGAACGCTCCGCGACGGCTACGCAATAGGCGCGCAGCCCGCAGTTCAAAGGACTCCATACACCGGAAATTCCGCCGACGGTTCGTGGAACTGCGTTGATGCGCGAATGGCGCGGCTCCTGCCTATTTTCCGGCAGGCGGAGCGGCCGGATTTGCGAGGGGCCGGTTTCGGCTCGCAGGCGGAACGATTCCATTGTCCCGCAGGTACTCCACCATCTGTCCGTAATGATCGTTGGCGTGGACGCAGGCGAAGATGGCGATCGACGCGCGAGTGTTCAAGAACGGCGTCGGCGAGTTGGTGAGCCGCTCGAAGGCATTCGCGTCCGTAATCGAAGCGATGGCCTTGTGGCCCTCGGCAAAAGATTCGCGCAGGTACTGCATGATCTGCGCCTTGGTCTTGATCGAGTCGGGACCGTTTTCCTGTTCGAAGTAATTGGGGGCTTTGGCAGGCGGCTGGCCCAGGATCGAGCCGAAGAACCGGTCGTTCGCGGTGGCGACGTGCTTCACTTGCTGCGCGAAGGTGCGCACGCCTTTGAAGTCTCCGTTGGTGGGCGCGAAATCGTACTTGTCTTCGGGCATGGCGTCCGCCGCGCCCTCGAATTCGCGCTCGACAATGGTGAGCTGCGTATCGAGAGTCGATCGAAGCGTCGCCGGGCCTGCCGGCATTCGCATTGGCGACCGCTGCTGCGCGAGAGCTGGGATTGCACCGAACGCGCTCATCACGATTATGGCTGCTGTTGCGAGTGCCGTCTTCATTCCCGTCCTCCTCACCTCGAATCGGCCTGGTCTGTTTCCGGAACCAGCGGAACCTCCAGCACGTACTTGCGGATGGCTCGAGCTACGCCGCAATCATCGTTGGAAAGCGTAATTTGCCAGCCGGTTTCCTTCAGCTCGCTCACGCTGTTGCCCATCACCACCGGTAAGCCGGCGTATTGTAACATCTCGCGGTCGTTCCAGTTGTCGCCGATGGCCATCACCTCGGCGGGGGCGATGCCTCGGCGCGAGGCCCATTCGGCCAGGGCGGCGCCCTTGGAAACGCCGCGCTGCAGCACGTCGAGCATCGACAGATTTCGCGCCTGATATTCCGTCGTCGCCAGGGTGAAATGCGACGACAACGGCGAATTGGCCAGCCGTTCCGAGACGCGCCGGATGGCCGCGCAATCGCTGAGATAGAGGATTTCGACCGGATCTTCTCCATCGAGGCATTGGGTCAGCGGCTGAACCTCCGCCACCTGTTCGCGATGGCGCGCCAGATAAGGGCCTACGTAAGCACCGTTCCAATCGATTTTTTCGAAGATCACCTGCCGTTCGCGCGGGCGATCGAAGATTACGCCTGCGCACGCGCGAAATTCAGGTGTGCGTTCCAGCACCTCGCGCGCGACTTCGACGGGCAGGAGCCGCCGGTAGAATGTCTCGCCGGATGCCGACTTGATCAGCGCGCCGTTGCTGGCGATGAAGTCGACGTTGCATGAGAGCGGCGCGGCGCTCAATCGCGCCGAATGGAACCGCCGGCCGGTGACGATGACAATCTCGATGCCGCGCTTCGCTGCCGCGGAAATCGCTTCCGCGTTGGGCTCCGGCAGCTTGTTCTGCGAATCGAGCAGCGTGCCATCCAAGTCCATGGCGATCAGTTTTATGGACATGACCTCATTGTACCTTGGAGCCTCGGCTGGCTCGCGCGTTCGCGCCGGTTGCCAGCGCTTCGAATTCCGCGCAGCGGCATTTTGGCGTCCGACGTTGCCCGCACTCCCGTGAAAGACTCGAATCGCCACTGGCCGCGTTTAAGGGGCACTGCAACTGCGGTTGAAAACCGGGCGAGGTCAATGAATGCCTGCGTTTAGACCGACCGCCGAGCCTTCCAGTCCGGCATAGGCCCGCTGCACGTATTCCGGAGGCTCGGGCCCGCCGGGAACGTCCTTGTGCATGGTCTGCGCCCAATGCTCGATCCACGAAACGCCGCCATCGATCGAATCGTCGTACGCATCCGGCCGGTGGTAAGCGGGATCGCGGAGCGCGTCGGGAAGCGAGATGAAGCGGTATCCACGGGAGCGCATGATTTCGGCAAGCGCGCCCATTTCATCCGCGTCCAGTTGATCGGCATGCAACAGCAGCACCTGGCGCGGTTCGTATCCCAGCGTTTCCCGCGAGAATTTCTCGAAATAGGCGAAGATGTCGTTCATGTAGTTCACGAACGAGGCAGCCACGCGATCGGCGGCCGACGTATCGCCATCCGCCATGGCGTGCGCGTAAACGGCCGCGAACATATACTCCTCGTTATCAATCGTCACCGGCGCCACTGAATATCGCTGCCGCGCAAGAAAAGTTTGGAACGCGCGTTTCGTTCCCGGCGATGCGCCTACGTCGAGATATGGAAAACGGAAATAGCGCTCGCGCAACTTTCGGGCGCGCAGAAGCGGCTCGGTCACGCGCTCGCCGCGCAGGAAGTCGATTTCGTAGGCGCCGAGCGGCATCTGGTCGATATCCGCGTGCGAATAAGTGTGGTTCCCGAGCGCGAATCCTTCGTCCAGCCACATCTTCAGAATTCCGAGGCGCTGCTCGAAGTCACCGCGGCCGAGCTTGTCTTCGTTGACGAACCCGATCGCCGGGATGCGATTGCGCTTCAGCGCCGCAAGCAGCCGCGCCGTCATCGCTTGCAGCGCCGCGGGGTCGTCGCACACCACGGAATCGGATGGCGCGGGCAGATCGTCGAAGGTGACCGCGACCTCGCGGTGGCGTCGCAGCGTAAGCGGGGCGGGCTTCGTCGCGAGCCGCACCGCCGCCGAAGGCACGCGATTCGCAGTGCGCGCCGCGCGATGCCGCGCGATTGACGCAGATTGTGCCTGTGCCGGAGCCGTCGAAAGCGGCGCCACAATTCGCAGAGCCGCGAGCGCAAGCGCCAGCGCCGCCGCTCTGCTCGCGCATGGACTGAGCATCGCACCTGCCGGTTTTGCGCCGTTTCGGCTGAACGGATTCGCACGCACTGGCGCGCTCCCCTGTGGCCGCTCGCCGCGATTCCGCGGTCTCGAACGTATCAGTGTAGGGCGGGACGTTCCGCGGAGGCGAACTTATTCGCTCGGGCCCGGCGAAACTTCCACCGGCACGCCCCCGCTGAGTACTTCGCGGATTTTCTGCGAGACGCTTTTCAAGTTGAACGGTTTCTGCAGGTACGCCACGCCGCCTTCCAGCACGCCGTGCCGGAACACCGTGTCGTCCGTGTAGCCGGAAATGAACAGCACCTTCATCCCTGGACGGAGCGGCGCCAATTTCGCCGCCAGGTCCGGACCGCTCATGTGCGGCATCACCACGTCGGTGACCAAAATATGGATCCGGCCTTTGTACGCCGCGGCCGATTTCAACGCGTGCTCGCCGTCTTCGGCGTCGATGACGTTGTATCCCGCGCTGCGCAGGTAATCGCCCACGAGTTCGCGGACGTTTTGCTCGTCTTCGACCAGCAGCACGGTTTCGGATCCCGGCGCGGTTTTTTTCTTTTCTTTGTCCGCCGAGCCGCGCTCTACTTCCTCCGTGACCAGCGGCAGGTAAATCTTGAACGTGGTGCCGCGATCCACTTCGCTGTACACCCAAATGTATCCGCCGCTCTGTTTCACGACTCCGTACACAGTCGCGAGTCCCAGCCCGGTGCCCTTGCCGGGGCCTTTGGTAGTGAAGAACGGCTCGAAGATGCGCGCCTGCGTATCCAGATCCATTCCGCAGCCGGTATCGGTGACCGTCAACATCACGTACGGCCCGGGCTGAACCACGTGCTTCGCCGTATAACTTTTGTCGAGCTCGGTATTGGAGGTTTCGATCGTCAAGCGTCCGCCATTGGGCATCGCGTCGCGCGCGTTGACCACCAGATTGAGCAGCACCTGTTCGATCTGCCCCGGATCGGCTTTCACGCGGCCCAGATTCCCGCCGGGGACGAACGTCATCTCGATATTTTCGCCAATCACTCGCGAAAACATTTTGATCATGCCGCCGACCACTTCGTTCATGTCCAGCACGCGCGGCTGCAACACTTGTTTACGGCTGAAAGCCAGCAATTGGCGCGTCAGGGACGCGGCACGGTCCGCGGCTTTTTCCACCTGCTCGATGTTGTGCTGCAGCGCAGGCGATTCGGACAGCCGGTCGTGCAAAATTTGCGCGTGGCCTTTGACCACCATCAGCAGGTTATTGAAATCGTGCGCCACTCCGCCTGCCAGTTCGCCCACCGCTTGCATTTTTTGCGACTGCCGCAGCTGATCCACCAGGCGTTCGCGGTCGCTCACGTCCAGCGCCACGCCGATCACGCCCTGCGTCGCTCCGTCCGCTCCCTTCAGGGGACGCACGTGCCCCTGGAACTGGCGCGTCTGCCACGGCGTTTCAAACGACGTCGGTTCGCCCGCCAGCGCTTTCCGGTGCGCCGCGATCGCAGGAAACTCGGGATCGCGGGTACGGAAGAAATCGAGGACCGGCAGGCCGGGAGCTTCGCGGGAAGGCAGCCCGACACCCGCCAACCCGGCGCCCATCGCTGACGTCACCACCAGTTCCGCATTGGTCGTCCAGAGCACTGCCGGCACGTTTTCGAGCATCACCGCCAATCGCGCGCGCTCGGCATTTCGCTCGATTCCGATCTTTTCCAGATCGTCGAGCATCGTGTTGATGGAATTTCCCAGGAACCCCAATTCATCGCTCCCGAATGTCTCGAGCCGCGCGGCGATGTCGCCGCTGGCGCCGATTTTCACCACGTCTTCGCTGAGCGCCGCGACAGGTGACAGAACGAATTTCTCCAGTAGGTACAGCACCACCGCGCCGAACACAAATCCTGCCGCCACCAGCAGCAGCAAGAATTGCACGATGCTCGTCTGGCCCTGCTGATAAATTTTTCGCGGCAGGTCCACGCGCATAATCGCGACGGTCTTTCCGTGAACATCGAGTACCGGCTGGTACGCCGCCATTTGTGTGGAGCTGAGTGGATCGACGAAATCCGGTTGTCCGCCGGCGAAGCTGGCCGCCGCGGCACGGAACCCGGGATCATCGGAGGTCAAGTCGAAGGGCTCGAGTTCGAGCGGCAGCCGCGTGATCTCGCTCAGCCGGCTGACTTCGTCTCCATTCAGCAGCCTTCCGATGATCAGCGTTCCCGTGCGCGAATCGTCCGAGACTCCGTTCACCACGGGACTCGATACCGCCATCACCATCCCGCTCGAGAGGCGCAGAATACCCATCGCGTCTCTCGGCGGGGAACTCCCTCGCGCCACCAGTGGCGAGCCGAGCTTGAATTGCTCGTCCAGCCCGGCCGGAGCTTCGGCCAATTCCATGGTGCCCAGATCGAATCCCTGCTCGAAAAGCCGGTGATTTGCATTATCGAGAACCACCACGAAGTTGGCTCGCGATCGTCCGAACATGGACGCCGAAAATTCCGTCGCCAGGGCGCTCGCGTTCTTCGATCGCAGGTTGGAGTAGGTTTCCGTCAGATCGGCGTACTGGTCGGCCGTTTCCCGCAGGGTGGAGAGTTCGTTATCCAGTCCACTGGAGGCTTGCAGCAGGTTTTGCCGCGCGAAGTCCGCTTCAAGGCCCGAAAATTCGCGCAGCAGCGCAACGCGCGAGAGCATATACAGCCCGCCCACCAGCCCCACGAGCGTCGTAAACACGATCAACAACGTCTTGCCGCGCAGCGATGTGTGCAGCCGTAATGGCATTCGCCAGCCCCAAGGACGAACCATCAGTATAAATTGGGCACTGCCGGGCGCGGCCCGGTGCATACGTGGGGCGTGCCCAGAAATGCACGCTTGCGCTCAGTTGAATTGCTCGAGCCGGGGCAGAGGTTCCCAGCATCTCACTTCGGCCCGAGTTGGCTTTGGACCAGGTTCGGGCTACTCTCGGGGAGACTAATCGCGCGGGCTTGCCCGCAGCTGCATCAAAGGTCGTTTTCGCGTGGACAAGGCATCCCGGCCGGCGGAGCTGACATCTCTAGCGAGAGAATCGCGGTATGGGCGCGGCGGCCGGAGCGCAATCATGAGCAAACTTTACGTTTCATCGGTTGGGGTGGTCGCGCTACTGCTCCTCGCTTCCGTGAGTTTTGCCCGGCTGCAAGACGCGGGTCCGCTCCCGCCTGCTGCCAGCCCGTCCGCGAATCGGGCGCAGCCGCAATCCAGTCCGCCGGCATCCGGCCACCAGCCAACGAACTCCAAGCCAACGGCCGATTCGCCGTCGAAGGACGCGAAAATCGTCGTCCCCGTTGGCACGCACATCCCGCTGATTCTCCACAACGCCATATCAACGCGCACCGCCCGGCCCGGTGATCCCGTGTATTTCGAGACGTCGTTTCCGGTAATGCTCAACGGGCGGGTGGTGATTCCCGCGGGATCGTACGTAAGCGGGGAAGTGACCGAAGCGAAGCGCCCCGGGCGCGTGCATGGCCGGGGCCAGCTGATGATCCGCCTGACGACCATGATCTTGCCCAATTCCTATATGGTCGCCTTGAATGCCGTCCCAGGCGGTTCCCCGGGAACCGGCGGCAACGAATCGGTCGATAGCGAAGGAAAAATTAAAGGCGACAGCAGCAGAGGCTCCGACGCGGGCACCGTGATCCAAACCACCGCTGAAGCCACCGGGATCGGCACCGCCGTCGGCGCCGCTTCCGGCGACATTGGCCGAGGCGCCGGCATAGGAGCCGGAGTCGGAGCCGTAGCAGGCCTTGCTGCCGTGCTCCTCACCCGCGGGCCTGAAGCGGAGCTGCCGCGCGGCACCACCCTCGACGCCGTCCTCGACCGGCCAATTTATCTCGACGCCAGCAAGGACCAGTTTACAAGCCCCGGGCAATCGACGGCCTTGCCCGGCCCTGCGGATCGCGAGCCGCGCCGCTACGAGCGCCCGTTCTGAGCCGCAATTCGGCTTCAGTGGCAAACGACAGCGAGTTCGGCTCGCCAAACCCTGCCGGAGGAGCGTCAATCAGCTGATTTCGCGCCTGCTTTGGGCAGCGCAAACCGCGCCGGTGAAAACCGCCTCGCGTCAAATGAAGGTTCCGCGCCGGTAATCCACTCGCGGAATAGCTTCGCGGTGGCGGCTGCGAGCAGAATGCCGTTGCGATAGTGGCCCGCGGCGATCCACAGACCTTCCAAACCGATGGCTGAGGTTGACCCAAGTACCGGCAGATCGTCCGGTGTTCCGGGCCGCAGCCCGGACCAGGTTTCAACCACTTCCGCGCTAGCCAGTGCAGGGCACGTTTCCAGCGACGCGTCCAAAATCTTTCGCAGTCCCGCTGCCGTCACTCGCTTCTCAAATCCCGCTTCTTCGAGGGTGCTGCCAGCGACGATTCGCCCATCACTTCGCGGCACCAGGTATCCGGAATCCGAGCGCACCACTTGCCGGAGGCGCCCATCCGCCGCCGGACGCAACGCGAGCATCTGTCCGCGCACGGGCCGTACCGGCGCGATCCGCGCGAGCCACGGCTCATTCGTGATTTGTCCCGAAAAACACCCTGCCGCAAGGACAACGTGTCCGGCGGAAATGGTCTCGCCCCCGGCGAGCACGCCAGCGCACCGCTGCCCGTCGCGAATTATTCCGGTTGCCGCGCAGTTCGAGCGAATTTCGGCGCCGGAGTTGCGCACCGCGGCCGCGAGCGCGTCCATTAATACGCGCGGCTCGACGGTTGCTTCGCCCGGTATCCTCAACGCCGCGCCAGTGGACGCGCCGATCGCGGGCTCGAGCTTTCGCGCTGCGTCGCACAAAAGCGGCTCGGCCGGAATTCCAACCTGGCTCAGCTCGCGAAGCCGGTCTGCGCATCGCCGTTCTGCGCCGGCGGAGAGAAAAACCTCCAACGCGCCGTGGCGTGTGTACGCCGTCGATTTTCCGGACTTTTCCTCGATGGCTTGCACGAACTGCGGATAAAGTCGCAGGCTTTCGCGCGCGAACGGCACGAGCGGCGCATCGCGCGGCGAATCCGGCGCGGGAGAAAGCATCCCCGCCGCCGCCCACGAAGCCTCCAGCGCCGGTTCCTGGCGGTCCACCACGATCACCCGAAACCCGTGGGAGGACAGCTCAAACGCGATCGAGCAGCCGATGATTCCGCCCCCGATGATGGCTACATCATATGTGCGCACATCACAATTTTAACAGCAAACCCCCGGCTCGATTCGTCAGAGGCTGATGGCGGGCGCCCGGCGAATTTCCGCGGTCAGCAGCAGCGCGTCTTCAACCGGCGAGACGTAATAGCGCGGCCGCCGCCCCACAACCCGGAATCCGCGACGCTCATAAAAGTGCAGCGCCGCGAAATTCGATGCGCGGACTTCGAGCAATGCCCGTTCCGCATTCACCTCCGCTCCCCAGTCAAGCGCAACGCGCAGCAACGTATTGCCAATGC
>JAGWRH010000173.1 GCA_028876695.1 Acidobacteriota bacterium
AATTGCCAGCGATCGTTTCGAGGCTCGAGGAAGAAGATCACAACGAAAATACCGGAGCGATCGAGCAAGTCGGCGTTAGAGTTTTCAGGCTGCGGTGCGGAACCTGCGCCAAGGAATATCCGTACTCCGCCGCCGCCATCGTGGAAACCGCGGGGCCGCGCGGGCGGGAGTTCTCCGGACAAATGGTCCGCGCAGCGCACGCTTGCTAACCTCTTAACGGAACGACGCCGGGCTACCCAAGCGGCCTCGGCGCAGGGTCCAGCGCAACGGCCGCATGGATCAAAAATCCTCGATTCAATAGCGAGAGGTCATTCTTCGTCCTGGCCTTGCGATTTGGCCAGGCGCTCGATTACGCCCATGTCCTCGAGCGTCGTCGTATCGCCGGAGATCCCGCCCTTGTGCGCAAGTTCGCGAAGCAGCCGGCGCATGATTTTGCCGCTGCGCGTCTTGGGCAGCAGATCGCAAAAGCGGACGTCGGCGGGGCGCGCGATGCTGCCGATGGTGACGGCGACATGCTCCATGAGCGCCGAGCGCAACTGACCTGAAGGCGAGTGGCCGGAGCGCAGCGTGACGAAGCAGACGATGGCTTCGCCTTTGATGTCGTCCGGGCGGGCGACCACGGCGGCTTCGGCGACCGACGTGTGGCTCACCAGCGCGCTTTCGATTTCCATTGAGCTGAGGCGGTGGCCCGCGACCTTGATCACGTCATCGACGCGCCCGAGGACCCAGATGTACCCGTCCTTGTCGCATTGCGCGGCATCGCCCGCGAAGTACACACCGGGGATGCGCCGCCAGTATTCTCGGGCGTAGCGCTCGTCGTCTCCATAGATCGTGCGGAGCATGGCAGGCCACGGCTTCTGGATGGTCAGGTAGCCCGTTTCGCCCGGCGCAACCGGCCGTCCCTGAAGGTTCACGACTTTGGCGGCGACGCCGGGAATCGGCAGCGTCGCCGAACCGGGCTTTGCGGGAGTGGCGCCGGGGAGAGGCGAGATCATGATGGCGCCGGTTTCGGTCTGCCACCAGGTATCGACGATGGGGCAGCGGCCCTTCCCGATCGCTCCGTTGTACCATTTCCACGCCGCAGGGTTGATCGGCTCGCCGACCGTGCCGAGAACGCGCAGGCTCGACAGATCGTGCTTGTTGAGCCAATCCATGCCCCAGGACATGAACGCGCGAATGGCGGTAGCCGAGCTGTAGAAAATCGACACTTTATATTTCTCGACGATTTGCCAGAAGCGGTCCTTCGCCGGATGATCGGGCGCGCCTTCGTACATCACCACCGTCGCGCCATTGGCGAGCGGCCCATAGACAATGTAGCTGTGGCCCGTAACCCAGCCGATGTCCGCCGTGCACCAATAGACATCCGAATCGCGCAGATCGAAAACGAGCTGCATCGACCACATGCACTGCAGAAGATATCCGGCCGAGGTGTGCAGCACGCCCTTGGGTTTGCCGGTGGTTCCGCTGGTGTAGAGGATGTACAGCGGATGCTCGGAGTCGAGCGAAGTGGCAGGGCAATCCTTCGAAGCGGATTTTTCCAGGTCGTGCCACCAGAGGTCGCGGCTCGATTCCCAGGCTACTTTTTCGCCTGTGCGCTTCACGACGACTGACTTCTCAATCGTCGGGCAGTTCTTCAGCGCGGCATCGGCCGTGTCCTTCAAGGGAACGACGCGGCCGCGGCGGTAACCGCCGTCGGCCGTGACCAGGATTTTGGCTTTCGCGTCCGCGATGCGGTCGGAAAGCGCCGTGGCGCTGAATCCGCCGAACACAACGGAATGGATCGCGCCGATGCGCGCACATGCGAGCATGGCCACCGGCAGCTCTGGAATCATGGGCATGTAAATCGCGACGCAATCGCCGTCCTTGACGCCTAGGGATTTCAGCGCGTTGGCGAAACGGCAAACGCGTTCGTGAAGCTGCGCGTAGGTGAGGCGGACGACCGCGCCATCTTCGGCTTCCCAGATCAGCGCCATTCGCGCGGGATTTTTTGCCACGTGCCGATCCAGGCAGTTGTGCGCGACGTTGAGCTTGCCGCCGACGAACCACTTGGCGTGCGGCGACTTCCATTCGAGGACTTGCGTATACGGCTCGAACCAGTCGAGTTGTTCGGCTTGTTCGGCCCAGAAGCCTTCGGGGTCGCCCGCGGCGCGGTCGAAGATGCGCCGGTATTCGTCGAGCGATTTTACGCGGGCGCCCTTGCTGAATTCGAGCGGCGGTGGAACGGCTTTTTCTTCCAGCACGTGCGGATCGAATTCTTGCATCGCTCCTCCTGATGGGCCGAGTCGCCGGACCTAGAGAACACCCTCGCGTAAAGCGGAGCTTCGCGATTCCGGTCGAGCCACTAAGTTAGGAGAGCGGAGGCGGCGGGTCAAGAACGTAGCGGTTGAAAGTAGGGGGGCGGCCCGGGCGCTAAAGGGGGAGTCTGCGGCGCCCGGGCCGTTTGCTGCAGAGGATTAATGCCCGCCGTGATCGTCGCGATCGCGGTCGTGAGCGACCGGCGGCGGTGGGAAGCTGAACAGGTCGAAGAGGTCGCCGATAGCCGGGCGGTTGAGCGGAACGTAGGGATTGCCCGCAGCCGTGACGGGATTGGGCATGTTATCGCGGCTGCGATTGCTGACGGTCGGGAGATCCCAGTTGCGCTCGATGAACTTCAGCAGGGACACGTGATCGGTGTATTCGTGGGAGACGTATCCCGGCTTTGCCCATGGAGACACAACGACCATGGGAATGCGCGTGCCATCGCCAAAGAAGTCGAGCGGCTGAATATAACCGGAGTCATAGTAGCCGCCGCCTTCATCCGTGGTAATGAAGATCGCCGTGCTGCGCCACAGATCGGGCTTGGACTGCACTTCCTGGACTATTTTTCGGACGAATCCTTCGTAGAGGTCCCACTTCGAGGATGCCGGGTGGCCGTCAACCCATCCGCTGGGCTTCACGAATGAGACGGCGGGCAGCGTGCCGTTCTGAATGTCGGTATAGAGATGGGAAACGTCGAACATGTGAGAGGTGCGGATGGCGTCGTTGGTCATGATCTGCTTTTCGTACTGGAACGGGTTGCAGATGTTGCAGTACGCGTCGCTTAGTGGCCCCACGGTGCCATAGTTGAGCTGATACTTGTCCGTGAGATAGTTGTTCCACTGATTGAAGTAGGTGGCCCAGGAAACGCCTGCGGCGAGCAGGACGTCCGCGATGCTGCGCTGCGTGGTGCCCGGCACGGTGTACGGAATGTTATTCGGATTGTAGTCCGTGAACGCATCGCTGCCATCGCCGAAGTAGCCGGGATTGTAATTGTTCACGATGTAGTAGTGTCCGGGATCGCAGTTTGGCTTGATGCCGATTGATTTTAGGTAGCTGACGACCGGCCCAACGCCGGGCTGCGAGGTATCGGAGCATTCGCTATAGCTGCCGCCGCCATAGAAACTGGTGGAAGTGCCGGTGAGCGTGATGGCATCGCCATAGCCGCCGTAACCATCCTGGCTGTACCAGTTATTGGTGCGGGCTTCGGGGTTCGGATTTTCGACTTCGTCAAGTGGACCACCGAATGGCGTGGTGACGTTATGCGGCGGAGCGAGGGCATTGCCGTTCTCGTCGCTAAACCAGATGTCGTCGCCAAAGCCGAGCAAGATGTGATTGATTCCGGTGCCGCCCATGCCGGCCTGGTGGTAGTTGTCGCTGATGGCGTAGGTGTCTGCGAGAGACTTCGTGTAAGCTGCGTCGCCTTCAAGCATGTTATAGAAGCCCATCGACGTTGAGCCTTCACCGGTGGTCTTTTTCCCCGGAGCGTAATCGGTGCTGAAGTTTGCCGGCTGCGCGACGCCGTTAGAGCCGGCACCTTCCGTCACTTCGACCCACGGGAACAAATCCGCCCGGCAACCGCTCGGATTGGAGGGCGTTGCATTGGATGCGCTGCAATCCTCCTGCTGCCACATTTGGTAGAAGCGGTGGACGGGGCTGGCGGCGTAGGAATCGTCGACCAGTGTCGAACCATTCGTCAGCTGAAACGGCCCTGGCATGAGCGTGGAATACGGCGCGGTGCCAGAAACGCCTGTGATCCGAGAATCGGGAACTTTACCGCCCAGGCCAGTTCCGCCGGTCAGCAGAAATTCGTTGTAATCAATCGGCGCTTGCGACAGGGCGTATTCCGACGACAGAGAGTCCGCGAGGGTGCACATCCCGTTGCTGGCGCAGGGGTCCTTAGGTCCGCCATTGAGAGGCGCGGGAAGCGGCGACAGAACACCCGTGATCGTCGGGCTGATCGAGAACGTGGTCGTATCGGTCGCCGAGTTTTGCTGTGCCAGCTTGTAGTGAGGACCGGGCCTGCCGTGGGGATTCACGATTCCCTCCGACAGCAGGTTCCAAATGCGCTGATGGTGTTCGGGCACGTAGGTGGCGAAGAGATGATCGAACGTGCGGTTTTCACCGATGATGATAATCACGTGCTTGATGGGTGTACGTGCGGGCCGGCTGTCGCCTTGATCGCGCGCACCGGCAAGGGGGGCTCCCATGGAGAACTGAGAAACGGCCAGGGTGACGAGCGCAAGCCGAGCCAGACGCTTAGACCCTGCTACGAAGCTCTTGAACGACATCCATTCCTCCTGTTTTTGAATTGCCAGCCGGCTGGTGCGCGATTTAATAGAGGGTGCGTATTACGGCTAGATTGGACGCATGTGAAGGTCCGAAAAATTTCTCTGACATGAATGGAATGCGACTGCCGAGAAATTTCTGTCCGCTAAATCACGGAAGCATGCGCGGTGCCGGAAGTTGCGGAAGTGCGCGCACGCCGTGAGCGATCTTACGTTCTCGGGCAGCGCTCGTGTATCCGCGAAGGAAGCGCATACGTCTAAGATTGACGTCCAGATCTGAGTGAAGGGTAAGGATGCGGACGCCCGTAACGGAAGAGACGCAAAGGACCAAGCAGATCTCAACGGAATTGCCGCTAGAGCACAGGCCGAAACGCCACATCGGCGTGTGGGTCACATTAGTGTTGCTCGCGCTGGCCGGCGCCATCGTGTATCAGGCGCGGATGCGCGCCCGCTCGTCCGCGAAAGCGAAGGACGCCAACGCCGATCAGCCGATTTCCGTCGGCATCGCGCCGGTAATCAAGACCAACGTGCCCTTCTACCTAACCGGACTCGGCACGGTGGCCGCGTACAACACGGTGACGGTACATTCGCGCGTCGACGGGCAGATCATGAATGTGTTCTTCCGCGAGGGGCAGTTCGTTCACGCGGGCGACTTGCTCGCGGAAATCGATTCACGACCGTATCAGGTCTCGTTGCAACAGGCGCAGGGCCAACTGGCCAAAGATCAGGCATCGCAACGCGACGCGCAGATGGACCAGCGCCGCTATCAGACGCTGTGGCAAGAGGGGATCGGCACGAAGCAGCAGTACGATTCGCAATCCGCTGTGGTGGGCCAGTACGAAGGCGCAATCCAATCCGACGAAGCGCAAATCGCCAGCGCAAAGCTGAATTTGACGTACTGCCGCATCACGTCACCGATCAACGGGCGGGTGGGTTTGCGGCTCGTCGATCCGGGCAATATCGTTCACGCAACGGACGCCACCGGAATGGTGATGATTACGCAGATGCAGCCGATCGCCGTGAATTTCACGCTTCCGGAAGACGAGTTGCCTCAGGTGATGCAGGAAATGCGCGGGCGTCAGTTAACCGCGGAAGCATACGGGCGCGATAACAACGTGCTGCTCAGCACCGGCAAGCTGCTGACGGTCGATAACCAGATCGATCCCACGACGGGAACGATCAAACTGAAATCCGAATTCGCCAATCCGAAGCTCGCGCTTTGGCCGAACCAGTTCGTCAACGTCCGGCTGCTGCTTAGCGAACGCAAAGGCGTTCTGGTGTTGCCGTCCGCGGCGGTGCAGAACGGATCGCAGGGAACGTTTGTCTATCTGATTGGCGCGGACCACAAGGCCGACGTGCGGCCGGTGCAGGTGGACTTCACTCAAGGAAACGATTCGGTGATTCGCGAGGGAGTGACGGCCGGCCAGGAAGTGGTGGTGGACGGCGGCGACAAATTGCAGGCCGGCTCCGAGGTGGTAACGCACCCGAGCAATCCGAGCGGTGCATCGAACGGCGCGCCTGGCGGTAACGCGGATACCGGTCTGCACCCGTGAGTCCGTCGCGACCGTTTATTCTTCGCCCGGTAGCGACCTCGCTGCTGATGGTTGGCGTGCTGCTCGCCGGCGGGGTGGCCTACCTTCAGTTGCCGGTTTCCGCCCTGCCGCAGGTTGACTATCCCACCATTCAGGTGTTGACGTTCTATCCCGGCGCCAGCCCGGATGTGATGGCCTCGTCCGTGACCACGCCGCTCGAGCGGCAGTTCGGCGAAGTTCCGGGGCTGACGCAGATGACCTCGACCAGTTCGTTTGGCGCGTCACTGATCACGCTGCAGTTCGATCTAAAAGAAGACATCGACGTGGCGGAGCAGGAAGTGCAGGCGTCGATCAACGCCGCGACCACGTACCTGCCGCGCGACCTGCCGAATCCTCCGACGTACAGCAAAGTGAATCCCGCCGACACGCCCATTCTGACGCTGGCGCTCACGTCCAAGACCCTCCCGCTGCAGAAAGTCGAAGATTACGCGGATACCAACCTGGCGCAGAAAATTTCGCAGCTGTCCGGCGTTGGCCTGGTGACCATCAGCGGCGGGCAGAAGCCGGCGGTGCGCGTGGAGGCGAATCCGCTGGAACTCGCGTCGTACGGCATGAGCCTGGAAGACTTGCGCGTGGCGCTGCAAAGCGCCAACGTCGACCAGGCGAAAGGTAATCTGCAAGGCCCGCGGCAATCGTACACGATCGAGGACAACGATCAGCTGCTTTCGAGCGCGAGTTATCTGCCGCTGATCGTCGCGTATCGAAATGGAAATCCGGTGCGGCTTTCGGACGTGGCCACCGTGATCGACGGCGCGGAAAACGTCACCCAGGCCGCGTGGATGAATACGGAGCCGGCCGTCATCGTCAATATCCAGCGGCAGCCGGGCACGAACATCATCGGCGTGGCGGATCGCGTAAAGGCGCTTCTGCCGCAGCTGCAGTCGTCGCTGCCGTCGTCGATTCGCGTGACTACGCTCACCGATCGCACCACCACGATTCGAGCCTCGGTCAAGGATGTTCAGTCCGAATTGCTGTTGACGATCGCGCTGGTGGTGATGGTGATGTTCCTTTTCTTACGCAGCGCATCCGCTACCGTGATCCCCAGCGTGGCCGTGCCGCTCTCGATCGTGGGCACGTTCGGCGTGATGTACCTGGCGGGATTCAGCCTGGACAATTTATCGCTGATGGCGCTCACCATCTCTACCGGGTTCGTGGTGGACGACGCGATCGTGATGATTGAGAACATCGCGCGTTTCATCGAAGGCGGCGATTCGCCGCTGCGCGCGGCGCTGAAAGGCTCGGAGCAGATTGGATTCACGATCGTTTCGCTCACGGTATCGCTGATCGCCGTGCTCATTCCGCTGCTGTTCATGGGCGACATTATCGGGCGCCTGTTCCGCGAGTTCGCCATTACCCTGGGCGTGACGATTCTGGTGTCCGCGTTCGTTTCGCTCACGCTGACGCCCATGATGTGTTCCAAGCTGCTGAAGCATCAGGAGAGCTGGCAGCAGAGCGCTTTTTCGCGCGCCTCGGAACGCGCCGTGAGCCGCTTGAATCATTTTTACGACCGCACCCTCCGAGTAGTGCTGCGCCATCAGACCGCGACGCTGCTGGTCACCGTCGGGACGCTTGTTGCCACCGTCCTCCTCTACTACTACATTCCCAAGGGATTCTTCCCGGTGCAGGATACCGGCGTGATCCTGGGCATGTCAGACGCGGCGCAGGATATCTCCTTCGACGCGATGGCCCGACGGCAACAGGCTCTCGCGGACGTGATCCTGAAGGATCCCGAAGTAGTGAGCTTGTCCTCGTTTATCGGCGTCGATGGCACGAACATGACGCCGAACAGCGGACGCATTCAGATCAACCTGAAACCTCGCGACGAACGCAGCGATACCGCGTCTGACGTGATCCGCCGCCTTGAGCCGCAGCTCGCCAGAGTGCAGGGAACCACGCTGTATATGCAGCCCGTGCAGGACTTGAGCATCGAAGACCGCGTCAGCCGCACGCAATATCAGTATTCGATCGAGGACGCGGACGCGAACGAATTGTCGCAGTGGGCGCCGCGTCTCGCGTCGAAATTGGCGTCGCTGCCGCAATTGCGCGACGTGGCTACCGATCAGCTCGATAACGGCCGCTCGGAGGTCTTGACGATCGACCGCGACACGGCCGGCAGGCTGGGCGTTCTGCCCGCCACGGTCGACAGCACCCTGTACGACGCATTCGGCCAGCGGCAAGTCTCCACGATCTTCACGCAACTGAATCAATATCACGTGGTGCTTGAAGTCGATCCGCGTTTTCAGCAGAACCCGGACGCGCTGAAAAGTATTTACGTGCCCTCGTCGAATGGGACGGAAGTGCCGCTCAGCACCTTCGCTCACTTCGAGCAAAAGACCGCGGCCGTCGCGGTAAATCACCAGGGACAATTCCCGGTGGTGACCCTTTCGTTTAACCTCGCGCCTGGCGCATCGCTCGGCGAGGCGGTTGCCGCGATCAACAACGCGGCACGCGAAATCGGACTTCCCGAGTCGATTCACCCCGGCTTTCAGGGCATGGCGCAGGCGTTTCAATCGTCGCTCGCCAACGAACCTCTGCTGGTGCTCGCCGCGGTTATCACCGTGTACATCGTTCTGGGCGTCCTGTACGAAAGCTACATTCACCCGCTGACGATTCTTTCCACGCTGCCCTCGGCGGGAGCCGGAGCGATTCTGGCGCTGTGGGTGTGTGGCGAGGATTTCAGCGTGATCGCGCTGATTGGGATCATCCTGCTGATCGGCATCGTGCAGAAAAATGCCATCATGATGATCGATTTTGCATTGGACGCGGAACGCAAAGAAGGAAAGCCGGCCTTCGACGCGATCTACCAGGCGTGCCTGCTGCGATTCCGGCCCATCATGATGACCACCATGGCGGCGCTGCTCGGCGGCGTCCCCTTGGCCCTGGGCACCGGCACGGGTTCGGAGTTGCGGCGGCCGCTCGGCATCAGCATCGTGGGCGGGCTGTTGGTCAGCCAGGTTCTCACGCTCTACACCACGCCCGTCGTGTATCTGTGGTTCGACCGGCTGGCTCGGCGATTCAGTCATCTGCGTGTTCGCGAATCGGCCGAAGCCGAAGCAGCGACTGATTAGGACGATCAATCAGAGCGATTGACTGCATGAGCAACGATTCGATCGGGCGCGATCCAGCATGAACATTTCTTCCGTATTCATTCGCCGGCCGGTAGCCACTTCGCTGCTGACGCTCGCCGTTCTGCTCGCTGGGATCATCGCCTACCGGTATTTGCCGGTCGCGCCATTGCCCGAAGTGGACTTTCCCACCATTCAAGTTCAGGCGCAGCTTCCCGGTGCAAACCCGGAAACAATGGCTTCGGCCGTGGCCACGCCGCTCGAGCGGCAGTTTGGGCGGATCGCGGGCGTCACGGAAATGACGTCGCAAAGCCTCGCGGGTTCGACTTCCATCACGCTGCAATTCGACCTCAATCGCAATATCAATGCCGCGGCTCGCGATGTCCAAGCGGCCATCAACGCGGCAGCGGGACAACTCCCGGCCAATCTTCCCAGCCTGCCCTGGTATCACAAAACTAATCCCGCGGATGCGCCGATCATGATTCTGGCCATGCGTTCGGATACGCTGGCGCTGCGCCGCGTTTACGACGTCGGCGAATCGATCGTTGAACAGAAACTTTCGCAGGTCGAGGGCGTCGGGCAAGTTTTTATCGGCGGGAGCGCGCGGCCGGCGGTTCGCGTGGAATTGAACCCGCAGGTGCTGGCGAACTATGGAATCGGCCTCGAGGCGGTCCGCACCGCCTTGGCCTCCGTAAATTCCAACGCGCCCAAGGGCGAAGTAGCAAATGGCATGGTGAGTTGGGTCTTGAATGACAACGACCAGCTCTTCGACGCCGATCACTACCGCCAGGTGATCGTCGCCTACCACAATGGAGCGCCGGTGCGGCTGGGCGATATCGCCACGGTGCGTGACTCGGTCGAAAACATCTACGTGGCCGGGCTGCAGAACAGCAAGCCTTGCGTCGTCGTGATCATCAACCGGCAGCCCGGCGCGAACATCGTTGACACCGTGGACCGCATCGACGCCGTCCTGCCGTTCCTCCGCGCGTCGATCCCCGCCTCGATCGATTTGGTCGTCGCGTCCGACCGGACCACCACCATTCGCGCCTCCGTGAAAGAAATTCAGATCACGCTCTTGATCACCGTCGTGCTGGTGATCCTGGTGATTTTCGTTTTCTTGCGCAATGTTTGGGCCACGCTGATTCCCGCCATGGCTCTGCCGGTCTCGCTGGTGGGCACATTCGCGGTGATGTACCTGCTCGGCTACTCGCTCGATAACCTTTCGCTCATGGCGCTCACGGTGGCTACGGGATTCGTGGTGGACGATGCCATCGTCGTCATCGAAAACATCACTCGTTATCACGAGGCCGGGCTGCCGGCCTACGAAGCGGCGCTGCGCGGCTCGCAGGAAATCGGGTTCACCGTTCTGTCGATGAGCCTGTCGCTCATCGCCGTGTTCACTCCCATTTTGCTGATGGGCGGAATCGTGGGCCGCCTGTTCCGTGAATTCGCGGTGACGCTATGCGTCGCCATCGCTATGTCGCTGTGCGTGTCGCTATCGGCCACGCCGATGCTCTGCGCCAAATTCCTGAAACCAGTGAAAAAGGAAGGGCATAACTGGGCGTACAAGCTCGGCGAACGCGGATTCGACGAGTTGCGCGCCGCCTATTACCGCGGACTGCACTGGGTGCTCGAGCACCAGTTCCTGACGCTGTGCATCACGATATCCACAGTCGTTTTGAATATCGCGCTATACATCTGGGTTCCCAAGGGTTTCTTTCCGCAGCAGGATACCGGCGGCATCAGCGGCAACATTCAGGCCGCGCAGGATATATCCTTCGCCGCGATGAGCGCCAAGCAGACGCGGTACGCGCGAATGGTATCGGCCGATCCCGCCGTCCAGAGCGTGATCACGTTCGCCGGCGGCTCCGGTGGAAACAGCAATTCCGGGCGCATGTTCATCACCCTGAAGCCGCTTTCCGAGCGCAGCGTTTCGGCGGAGCAAGTGATCAACCGGTTGCGAAAAAAGATGAGCGTCGTGCCGGGCGCCACGCTTTATTTGCAATCGAACCAGGATATCCGCGTCGGCGGGCGCTCGAGCAACGCTCAGTATCAGTACACGCTCGAAAGCGAGGACGTGACCGCGCTCGATGCCTGGGCGCCCCGCGTGCTGCAAAAGCTGAAAACGCTGCCTCTGCTCCGCGACGTTTCCTCCGACCAGCAGACACAGGGCTTGCAGGCGCGCGTGGTGATCGACCGCGACACCGCTTCGCGCCTGGGCCTGAGCGCCGCCGCGATCGACAACACGCTCTACGACGCCTTCGGCCAAAGGCAGGTTTCCACTGTCTTCACCCAACTCAACGAATACCATCTGGTGATGGAAGTAGATCCGCAATATCAGCAGAATCCGGACTCGCTGCGGGATATTTACGTACGTTCCTCCGCCGGCGTGCAAGTGCCGCTCAGCGCCTTCACCCACTTTGAATCGAAAGCCACCGCGCTCGCAGTGAACCATCAAGGGCAATTCCCGGCGATCACAATTTCGTTCAACCTCGCGTCCAATGTGGCGCTGGGCGACGCGGTGGACGCCGTCACCGCAGCGTCGCAGCGGATGGGATTGCCCTCCGTAATTCACGCCACGTTTCAGGGCACCGCGCAGGCGTTTCAGACGTCGCTGAAAAACGAACCGCTGCTGATCGCCGCGGCGTTGATCGCCGTGTACATCGTCCTTGGCATGCTCTATGAGAGCTACATCCATCCAGTGACGATCCTTTCCACGCTCCCGTCCGCCGGCGTGGGCGCGATTCTGGCGCTTCTGCTCTGCCGCATGGATCTGAGCGTAATCGCCATCGTTGGAATTATCTTGCTGATCGGCATCGTGCAGAAAAATGCCATTATGATGATCGACTTTGCTCTCGAGGCGGAGCGTAAGGAGCGCAAGTCGCCGGTCGACGCGATTCATGAAGCGTGCTTGTTGCGTTTCCGTCCCATCATGATGACCACTATGGCGGCGCTGCTCGGCGGCTTGCCGCTGGCGCTCGGGACCGGCATGGGATCCGAACTCC
>JAGWRH010000174.1 GCA_028876695.1 Acidobacteriota bacterium
CTTGCCGCGTATGACCTCGGCCATCTTTCCGCGCGGGAACTTGCTGATCTTACCGAAAAGACTTTCGAAGCCGTCCAACGCATGCCCAAGTGCAACGGCCAGCTTTACAACTGGTATTCGACCCAAACATTGCAGCCCGACGAGCCCCTGTTTGTCTCTACCGTCGATAATGGAAATCTGCTGTGCAGCCTCTGGACCCTCAAAGAGGCGTGCTGGGAAGTGTGGAAGGATCCCATTATCCGTCCCGTTTCATGGCAAAGCATTCACGATCACGTGGATCTTCTGGCGGAACTCATCGAAGGCCAGCACGAATCCGGAGAACTTGCCTCCGCCATTCGCGATCTACGGCAGCGGGTTGTCGCCCTCTCCGAAGATGCCGCGGATTCCTTCGAGAAATATATGACGCTCGAGGTCGATATGGCCATCCTCCTCGAAAAATTGACGGAATATCCCGCCGGAAGCGAAGTCCGCTGGTGGCTCAATGAATTGCAATGCCGCGTCAAGGAACTCGTCGCCACCATGCGCGATTTCGCTCCGTGGTCGAGGCCCGAGTACGCGCAAGTTTGCGAGCTCATGGGCGCCTCCGGCATTCCGCGTTTTTCCGAGCTGAGCCTGGAGTTTTGTTCAAAAACCTATGCCAGCTTCGAGAAGGCCCTGCGCCGTGTGTTGCACGCAACCGGCACGCCTGAACCAGCCCGCGCCACGGCAGCGAGACTCTTGAACGATTTGCGGCAATCGGCAACCATCGCAAAGGGCATGCACGACCAATTGTCCGGTATTGCCAATGCCGCTCAATCGTTGGCCGACGGAATGGATTTCAGCATCTTCTTCGACGAAAAGCGCGAGATGCTGGCTATCGGCTACGATGCCACGGAAGGCTCCATCAGCAAGTGGCACTACGACCTGCTCCCTTCCGAAGCGCGCTCCGCCGCGTTCGGAGGCATTGCGCAAGGAACCATCCCGCACAAGACGTGGTTCCGCCTGGGTCGATTCCATGGCACGCACGAACGCGAACCCCTGCTGTATTCCTGGGCAGGAACGATGTTCGAATATCTAAGGCCCTGCTTGTGGACTAAATCGCATCGGAATTCCCTGCTCGAGCGCGGCGCGCGAGCCGCGATACGCGTCCAGCGGAGATTCGCCGAGCAGCACGGCGATATTCCATGGGGGATTTCTGAGTGCGCTTGCAACGAATACAACCCGGACGGCCACTACGTTTACCACGCTTTCGGCGTGCCAACTCTGGCGCTGCACCGCGATGAATATTCGAACGACGTAGTCATCGCGCCTTATGCGACGTTTCTGGCGATGATGATCGAGCCCGTTCCCGCAGCGCGCAATATGGCTAAAATGAAAAGCCTGGGTTGGCTCGGCGCGTACGGTTTTTACGACGCCATCGACTTTACACCTCGTCGCATCCCGGCAGGCAAGCAGCACGAAATCGTGCGAACCTGGATGGCGCACCATCAAGGCATGAGCCTTATGGCTATCTCGAACGCCCTGTGCGACTCGGCGATGCAGCGCCGCTTCCACGCCGATTCCAGAGTCGCGGCCGCGGAGCGCGTGCTGCACGAAAAAGCGCCGCGTGTGTTTCCCGCCTGGGAACAGGAGCTCGTCGAAGCGTTTCGGCCCGCGGCTTCACCATCCACCGCTAAGACCGCCGCGTAGCGCGGTTCAATAGCTTTCGGCTTGCAAGATCCACCGCACCACAATCAAGCCCGGCTCACGAGCGGAAAGGCGGACGCGTGGCGCCTCGGTATTTGGCAGTCTTGGCGGGTGCTGGCGTCGTAGCTCTCTGGGCCACACTCATGACGTCTCCCAGCCTGTCCGGCGTCAAAACTTCGCCTGAGAATCGCGGACTAGCCGATGCCGCGTCCGATCCTCTGCACGAAACGATCCATATTGATCGGAACGCGCCCTCTCATCCGTTTCCTCACTTCTGGGAAATGATGTTCGGCTCGGGCCGCGCGGTCCTAAGCCTGCGTGCCGGCTATCGCCAAGATCTGCGCCAAGTCAAAGAAGCAACCGGCTTCGAGTACATTCGGTTTCACGGAATATTCGATCGCGACGTGGGGCTTTACAGCGAGGACGCTGCCGGCCACCCGGTTTACAATTTCTCGTATGTTGATCAAATCTACGACGGATTGCTTGAGAGCGGCGCTCGTCCGTTTGTCGAGTTGAGCTTCATGCCGCGGCAATTGGCCGCAGAACCGCCTGTGGAGCAAGCTTTCTGGTATCGCCCAATCGTTTCACCCCCGAAAGATTGGGACAAATGGGCGAATTTGATTACGAATTTCGCCCAGCACCTCATCGATCGCTACGGCATCGATGAAGTCTCGCATTGGTATTTTGAGGTCTGGAACGAACCAAATCTGGACTTCTGGGCTGGCAATCCAAAGCAGGAATCGTACTTCCATCTCTATGACGTCACCGCCCACGCTCTCAAATCCGTCAGCCCGCGCCTCCGGGTCGGCGGCCCGGCCACCGCTCAGGCTGCCTGGATCGATACCTTCATCCGCCACACGGTAGATGACCACGTCCCGGTCGATTTTGTCTCCACTCATGTTTACGGAAACGATCTGCCCGAAAATGTGCTGGGGTCGAATCAGCCCGTCTCCCGCGCACAGATGGTTTGCAGCGCGGCTCGCAAAGTTTATGACCAGGTGAAAGCGTCGCCGCTTCCGAATCTTCCGATCATCTGGAGCGAGTACAACGCAAGCTATAAGAACGAGCCCGATGTGACCGATGCTCCTTTCATGGGTCCGTGGCTAGCGGACACGATCCGGCGATGCGACGGTCTGACGGAGATGATGTCGTACTGGACCTTTTCGGACGTTTTCGAGGAACAAGGCGTGGTGAAGACCCCGTTTTATGGCGGATTCGGGCTTATGGCGGAAGATAATCTGCCGAAGCCTTCCTTCAACGCGTTCCAGTTACTGCATAAATTAGGCGACGTCCGCATCGCGCTTAATTCTGATTCCGCGCTGCTTACCAGACGTAAAGATGGCGCCCTCGTGATGGCGGTCTGGAATCTGTTCTTGCCCGAGCAGACCGGCGCACCTAAATCGGTGACGATCGACCTGGATGGCACAAAATCAAAAGGGCGGATTCTCGTATCTCGGCTGGATGACGCGTATGGCTCGCTTCTGGGCGAGTATCACCGGATGGGAAGCCCCGCGTATCCCACCCGCGCGCAAATTGCGGCGCTCCGGCGCGCTGCGGAACTCGGGCCGCCCGAAGTCGAACACTTCACGGGCGGAAAACTCAATCTTGTGATTCCGCCTCAGGGGCTGGTAATTCTCGAGTTCCGCTAGCCGCCACGCCACGCGTTATCCGTTGAACCGATAACCCGGCCTGTTTGGCTGAAATCCGGCGCGATCCATTCCTCGTTTCGCCTCTGGGTTCTTCATGAACGTATCCCACACGAATCCCGACCGCGCGTTTTCCGCCATGATCATGGTGATCCCCGTATCGATTCCGATCACGTCGCTGTCGTACCAATTCGTCAGCGGATTGAATGCGTCCACGAATCCGTACCGCGACCACGCGCGGTTTCCATACTTGTTCCTGATCGTGTGCAGCACTTGGATCGTTTGTTCTGGCAGAAATGGCAGCGACCCGCCGGTCGCGCAGGGCACAATGCTTCCATCGATCGGCCCGGTGGCAGGCGGTCCACCCCACACCACGTACCCATTTGCGGAATCGGACGCAGTGATCCCCCAGAGATCGTTCGAGTAATCCGGAAATTCACTCGACAGATCGAGACAGAATCTCTTGTGCGCTTCGGTGGCCAGGATGGAGTTTTGATAGTAATCCGCATACCGATCGTGTTTATTCCGAAAGTCGAACCAGGCTTGCGAGTACTGATGGATGAAAAGCGGAGCGAACGACCCGATGTATCGTACGCCGTCATAGACAAACGGAACGCGCTTCCATGCGTCCCAGCTGGCGGCGGGCAGCGGATACGTGCCCGATCCAAGGCCGAGGAGATACATCATCATCAGCTCGCTGTAGTCGTTCCACCGCGACGGCAGAAACCCGGTTTCAGGAGTCCAGCCGTGCGACAAAACGCTGGTGTCCTCGGATAACCAGGTCCATTCCACGCGATCGAAGATCAGGTGCCCCAGCTCCTTGATCTCCCACTCGTCGAAGTGCTGCCGGCACGTCAGCACGCCGCAGAGCAGGATTGCCGTGTCGATCGAAGATACTTCGGAGTCAAACTGGCGTTCAGCCGTGTTGATATTCGCCCAGTGGTAGAAAAATCCTCGATGATTCGGCAGCTTCTTCCAGAGAAATCTCAGCGTGTTTAACACGCGATCGCGGGCCTGCGAGTGCGGAATGTACCCCCGCGCCTCGGCGATACATATAGCCGTCAGCCCAAATCCGACAGCCGCGATGCTGCTAAGCGCATTCTGCTTCTCCGTCGCTACGTCGGCCCGGTCTCGTACCAGCCCGGTCGACGGATTGGCCTGTTCCCAGAAGAAGCGAAAACTGTTGCGCTCGATCTCATCAAGCAGTGCTTCATCATCGGGCGTGAAGGGTGTTTGTCCCGGGAGCGGCATCGACGGTTTGGGCAGAATCCGGCGCTGCCTTGCTGCCGCATAATCGCGAGTTACATCCAGCGCCGCGGCGACCGGCACGCACACGCCGGCGCGAATCCCGTCCCGCAGAAACCTGCGTCTGCTTATTTTGCGAAAATGGGAATCGCGCATCTATAAAATTATATCCGTTCTCTGGACCGGACAAGACCGGGAAACTCGGCGCTGAGATGGCGTCTATCGAAATCTATTGACCGCCGGGAGTCTGGCCCATCGGCTGTCTACCTGCTATTCTGAACGTACGGACCGTTGGATGCGCAGCCGAGTTGCTATTTCCATCGCGATATTGGCAACCGGAGGCGTTGTTGCCGGGCTTGTCCAATCGGTCTGGCGGCATCGCCCCAAGAGCATCGTCATGCGCGGAGCCGTGATCAAGCGCGATGCCGACGTTAACAAGCAATCGCCCATCGCGAACGTTCAAGTCAGCGTGCAAGGTGCCGGCGTCCCCATCGTCACCGAGACTAATTTTTCCGGCTTCTTCCAGGTCGCGCTGCCGAACGGCGCCCGTAGCGGTGAATTCGTTGTGCTGCAATTCCGCCATCCGGATTACCAACGGCTGGACGCCAGGGAAATCATCGGTAATCAGTTGTATATCATCAGCTTGGTGCCGGTAGCCGCGCCCAAGCGCTCCGCTGTGCCCACTGGTCCGCCGCTTGCGATCTCCAACGTCAGGGTTCGCTATTCAACTCAGATCCAGTCCGAAGCAGACATCGGCAGCGAGGTCACCACATTTGAAGTCAAAAACCAGGGTAATGTGCCGTGCAACGGCAATAAGCCGTGCTCTCCAGACGGTAAATGGCAAGCACACATCGGCTCAGCCACCCTCGACGCCGGCCAGGGCAACGTATTCGAGAACGCTCGCGTTTCCTGTATTGCCGGGCCGTGCCCCTTCACCCGCATCGTAAACGATCAATTTTCGAATGTAGCAAGACAGATCAGCGTCTCGGTGCTCGGTTGGTCCGATACCACCACGTTCCTGATACAAGGCGAAGTCTTCCGCCGCGAGATCATCGATTCCGTGCGTGAACTCTACCCAGTCCATTTTGGAGATTCGATCAACTTCACCCTGCCGCCGCCTGCCGAGGGGCCGTCGTTTGAAGTCGAGATCAATTCAGTAGAAACAGTTTTCCCGCTGAGCCCGAGTCCCACGCTTCCTTGGGCCAACTGTAACGTGCAGCTATCGAAGAATCGGTCGAGAAGCTACCGATGCGAACTGAAGCCCGGCTACGCGATCGTTTCACACTGATATAGCGTCGGGTGTCTGTTGTCCCCGCTTCGTTCCCCGGGGCCTCTGGATCGCACAAGAGTTCAGGATCGAGACCCGTGCTGGTGCACGTACTTAATCATTTTCACGTCAGAGATCGCGATCAGCCCTTCGCCAACGGCTTCGTCCAGGAATGGCATCAATTTTTGAATCTTTTCGTCGGAATCCACGACGCTGACCATCAGCGGAGCATCGTGAGACAACGAGAAGACGTGCGACCGATGAAGGAGGGTGCTGGCTCCGTATCCGGCCATTCCGCGGAGGACCGTCGCGCCGGCGATCTCCAGTTCACGGCATTTCTCCACAATTGCGCGGTAGAGAGGCTTCCCGTTCCATTTGTCGTCTTCGCCGAAATAGACGCGAAGCATCTTGGCTTTGCCCTCTAGTTTCATGTTCGCGGCCCCTGTTTAGGCTCGGCGCTGTCGATGTTATGCGTGTACTTGATCACGTCCACGTCGGAGAGGACTACCAGGCCTTGCTGCACCATCTGTTCCAGGATCGGAAAATACGACTGCAGTTTTTCCTCAGTCTCAATGACCGAAAACATAATTGGTCGGTCATGCGACAGGTGCAGGGCGGAATCTTTGTGCATCCGGCGGTTAGCTCCGTAACCGAGAATGCCGTGGTACACCGTCGCGCCCGCGATATCGTTCGCGCGCATGCTTTCGATCAGGGCCTTGTGCAGCGGCTGCCCCCGCCATTTATCGTTTTCTCCGATAAAGATGCGCATCAGCTTCGCCTTGCCTTGCCGCTTAAGCGGCGGCAAAGGCTCTTGTGCCGCCGTTTTCTTCTCCACTTCCGCCGGCTTCACAACCAGGGTGTCCTGAATTTCGATCAGCCCGGTACCCGCTAAATCCCGCAGCTTCGGCAAGACCTCCTCCACTTTCTCTGCCGATTCGATGAACTCGATTTTCATCGGGAGGTCCCCGGCTAAAACCTCGATCCGGGTTGTATGCAAGTGGTGATCGGCTCCAAATCCGGCGATACCCCTCACCACGCTGGCGCCCGAAATGCCGC
>JAGWRH010000175.1 GCA_028876695.1 Acidobacteriota bacterium
GAACGCCCGCGCTGTTCGCCTGATGGAACAGGCGAAGCTCTTGCGCGCGGACGTGGCTCGCGGCGAAAAAATCCGCGTCTCGTTGCCGCAAGCGGGCCGTCAATGCGATGCGTTTTATGACAAGGCGTTCTTCGACGCAACCACCGGCTACTCGCAAATCGAAACCGATTTGGACTCGATCAGTAAGAGCGCCGGCGTGCAGACCGGAGGGCTGGAGTTCAAGCAAAGGCTCGTCAAGGACCGCGGCGTGACGGAAATCGACGTCAGCACCAAAGTGACCGCGGATTATCCGTCTCTGATCCGTTTTATCAACGGCCTCGAGCGCTCGCAGGATTTTTATTTGCTCGATGGATTGACTCTGCATTCGGCTAAATCCGGCCAGGTCGATCTCGTTCTCGACCTGCACACGTACTTCAGGACCACCTGAGATGTCCCGCCGCGTCCAGCTACTTGTGTTTGTGGCGCTGTTGGCGGTGCTTGCGTTCGTTCTCTACCGCGAATTGCGCCCCACGGGCATTTCCATGCCCGTTGCCGGAGTCTTTGCCGCCGATGCCCACTTTCACCCGCTCGATGTGCAGGAGCCGGAATTACATCTCGATGCGCTCGATAATCTGCGCAAGAACCCATATTCCGGCGCGCATCGCAATATTTTTGAAGCTGAACCGCTGCCGCCTCCCCGCTCCGCGGTCCAGCCCAAGCGGCAGGAGCCAGTCGGGCCGCGTGTGCCGCCGCCTCCGCCGCCCTTGGACGTGCCCGTGCAATTCTTCGGCTACGCTTCGGAAGCGAGCAGTGGACGCCGCGTCGGATTTTTCTCGAGCGGCGACGATGTTCTGGTGCTGGCGCAGGGCGATACGTTTCTCACTCGCTACCGTTTGCTCAGCCTGACCAACGACTCGGCGGAAGTGCTGGAAATCTCCAGCGGCCGCCGCGCCACACTTCCGATCACGCAGCCGCCCGGCGAAGCCGCGAACTGACCCATGACCGCGCCGCGTCGATCGCATGTTCAGCGCACATCTCGGCGGCCCTTCGCTTCTTCGCGCCGCCCCTCCGGGGCATCCGGATACGCGTATATCCTCGCGCTTCTCATGGTGATCTTGCTGATCATCGGCTCCCAGGCCCTGATGCAAAACGTGGCCACCGAGGGACGCCGCATGCGCGAGCAACAGACCATCTGGCGCGGCGAGCAAGTGGAGCGCGCCATTCGCCTCTACTACCACAAGACCGGCCACTATCCGCAAACGTTCGATGATCTCCAGTCGGGCTTGCCCGAGCTGCATTTTCTGCGCGAAACGGCGGTCAAGAATCCGATGAACAAAACCGACGGCACCTGGCGTTTTATTTACGTCAATGCCGCCGGCCAGATCATTGGCAGCGTGAAATACGCCACGTTGCAGCAGATGGCCGTCCTGGATTTGAATCGCGGAAAATTCCCGCCCGTCGCGCCCGGCGCGGTGTCGGCTTCGAGTTTGGCCGCCGGCAGCCACCAGCCATCCCAGAATGCCTCGCAATCGAGCAACGCAGGCCCGGGCCAGGTTGAAAATCCGCTGGCTGCGCTGAAACCCACCGGGCCGGTTGATGGCCCCGTCCCCGGCGCATTTTTGACCGGCGTCGCAGGCAAGACCGGCGCGAACTCGCTAATCGTCTACAAGGGCGGAAAAAAATATCTCGATTGGGAATTCATCTGGAATCCCATCGAAGATCAGGCGCGCGCGCTGCAGCAGACTGGCGGCCCATCCAACGGTTTGCTTCCGAATTTGACGAACTTGCCCGGCATGCCCGCCGGATTGACGGGAACCGGAAACCCCGGCACTCCCGGAACTCAGACGGGCACATCGCCCGCCTCACCAGGGGCCCCGGCCAATCCCATGGGCACTCCGCCCCCATCGAACACGCCGCCGCCGGACACGCCACCCCAGGACGCACCGCCACCGAATTCCGATTGACGTGCCCGCCGCCGGGCACGCGGCACATATTCGGATTACAATAGTTCAACTCGTTATGAAGATCTTCACGCGATTCGCGACGTTGCTGATTGCTGTTGCGCTGCTCTACCTTCTCTGGGTCTTCTGGTCGCGCGCGCAGGATAATCGCAAGGTTCAGGAGCGTGCCGCGCAAGAGGCCGCCCAGCAAAAACTCCGCGACCATCAGGCCTTTGAAGGGATGGGCGGAAATAGCTTCGCAATCCTCAGCTTCTTCGCCAGTCCATCGATCATCCAGCCCGGCGAAGAATCCGAGCTGTGCTACAGCGTCTCGAACGCGAAGAGCGTTTCCATCGCTCCACCCGTGGGCGACGTCTGGCCCGCCTTCGATCATTGCGTTAGCGTAAAACCGCGCCAAACCACCACCTACACGATCACGATTACGGATGCAGCCGGCCAGACGAAGTCCGCGACGGCGAAGCTCGAAGTGCATTAACTTGCATCGGTTGAGTTACGCGCATTGCGTCAACCGTTGCGGAGCTTCGGAATCCAGCGCATAATGAACATGTCCACGGAGGCAATTGCTCGAATATGGCTGTCGAGATCGCAAAGGGCGTTACACTCGCGAAACCCGGCGACGATGGGTCGTTTCTGAAGGACGGAGGCATTTTATTCGCCTCGCTCGACAAGGTGGTCAATTGGGCGCGCCGCAGCTCGATCTGGCCCATGTCGTTCGGATTGGCTTGCTGCGCCATTGAAATGATGTCCATGGCCGCCTCCCGATACGATATTTCGCGGTTCGGCGCCGAAGTGTTTCGCGGCTCGCCGCGGCAATCGGACCTGATGATCATCGCCGGGCGCGTCTCGCAGAAAATGGCTCCGGTCATCAAGCAACTCTACGCGCAGATGCCCGAGCCGAAGTGGGCCATATCGATGGGCGCCTGCGCCACCTCCGGGGGCGTGTTCAATAACTACGCCATCGTGCAGGGCGTCAACCAGGTGATCCCGATTGACGTGTACGTTCCGGGCTGCCCTCCGCGTCCCGAAGCGCTGCTTTACGGCATTTTTCAGTTGCAGAAGAAGATCGATAACGAGCGCGGCAGCTTTCTGCGTTCCCTCAATTTGAGCAAGAGCTAGCGGGTTTCGGCAGCCGCAGTTCCAAGCTGCGCGAAAGTTTTAGTGCGCGTACGGCCGCCGCGGGGCGTTCCGGCGCGCTTGAATCTGAACCGTACCGCAAAATTCAGCAGTGGAGAGAGAGCATATGAATTATTACGGCGGGAAAGAGCTGGCAGCGGCGTTTCGTACCGTCCGCAACAACACCATTCAAGTGGCGCAAGATATTCCGGAAAACAAATACGATTTCAAGGCCTCGCCGGAATCGCGCACCGTGGCGCAGACGCTGGCGCATATCGCCTGCGGAACCAACTTCGCCCAGTCCCTCCACGGCGAACGCATCGATAATCTTGGGAAATTGAATTTTCCCGAGATCATGCAGAAGAATGCCGCCGACGAAGCGAAGCTGCGGTCCAAGTCCGAGATTCTGGCGGCGCTCAAGGCCAACGGCGAGAAATTCGCCGCGTTTCTCGAGGCCTTGCCCGAGTCTGTCTTGCAAGAGCGCGTCGCCATGCCGCCCGGCGCCGATCCGGCCAGCAAAACGCGTTTTGAAATGCTGCTCTCTCCCAAAGAGCACGAAATGCATCACCGCGGGCAGTTGATGACGATCCAGCGCATCGTGGGCGTCATGCCGCATCTCACGCGGCAGCGCCAGGAGCAAATGGCGCGACACATGGCCGGCAACGGTCAGCAGACGGCGCCGGCGGCCCGCTGACACAGCGACTGCGAGCTAATGCTGGAAGGTTTTCGGGGTGTGGGTACCCCGCGCGTCGTGTGCGAAGGGTGGGGCGCGGTGGACCCGCCAAGTTGCTGGGCTTGTTATTTCACCTCGGCGGTTCCGCCATCGAACTCAAGCTTGCTGCCCGGAGCGAACTGCTCGCGGCGGACGTAGCCCATGCCGATGGCCGACTCCGCCGCGGGTGAATAGGCCGCGCTGGTGATGAATCCGATTTCCGCGCCGCCGCTGCGAAGCTTGGTCCCCGCCTCCGGAGCCCTGCTCGTTGAGAACTTCAGCAACACGCGTTTGCGGTTCACGTGTCCGCGCGAGCGCACCCGCTCCACGATTTCCTGTCCCGTGTAGCAGCCCTTGTTGAAGCTGACGTGCGTCGTTTCCACGGCGGCCTCGTGCGGGATCATCGCGTCGTTGAAATCGGCGGGAAACCACGGAATGCCCGCTTCCAGCCGCAGCGCGTTCAACACCAGGCTGCCAATGGGCGCGCCTCCCAGCGACTGCACGATCGATAGGGCCTTGCCCCAAAGCATTGTCAGATGTTCGCGAGGGACGATCAGCTCAGCGCCAGGCGCTCCAAAATGCGACCGCCGCAGCAGCCAGCCCGGAT
This sequence comes from Acidobacteriota bacterium, assembly GCA_028876695.1. GTDB lineage: Bacteria > Acidobacteriota > Terriglobia > Acidiferrales > UBA7541 > Palsa-295. The sequence goes on from JAGWRH010000175.1 coordinate 4,373, forward strand.
TCCCCTGGATGGTCGCTTCGAGAATCGACGCATCGGGTATGCTTTCGAGGTCCGCTCCGGCGATCTGCCGCACAGCATCCGGGGCTTTCGGCCCTTCGATTGCAAAGCTGCCCACGCGCTCCGTCAGGTCTTCGATTTCGACTTTTGAGCCGATGATGTACTTCTTCAGCGCAGCCAGCGTCGCTTCGCGTTTCGACGCGTGCGAACGAACCAGCAGCTTTTCCGGCAAAGCGTGGATTTCAAGTTCCGCCAGGATGCGCCCCTGAGGATTCAGCAACAGCGCCAGCGTGCCGCGCCCCTCCGCGAGTCCCTTGATATCGTTGCTCGTGACGTTGTGGAGATATTGCACGCGGTCGCGACCGCCGATCATCCACGTCGCGTTCCAGTTCGTATCGAACAGCGCAACTCGTTCGTGCGCGGCGCCATACTCCGCCTCGCATCCGGAAAAGATTTCCGGCAGCTCGCAGCCATTGAATTCCGCAAGTTGGGCGTTCTGCGTGAGATGTTTTGCTACTAGCGGCGATTGCATCTGGATTTAGCTCCCCGATCCATCATAGCAGATCGCCCGCGTCTGCCTAGCCTGCGCGCGCACCGCAAGGCTGTGCTAAATTTTATGTATCCATGAGCACGGGAATTTATGTCCAGGTGCCTTTCTGCCAGACAAAATGCACCTACTGCAATTTTCATACCGGCGTGGTCACGCGCGACCGTTATCTGCCCTATGTGGACGCGGTCTGCCGCGAAATTGCGCAGACCATCGGCGCCGCTCAGGGCGCGGACACCATCTACATCGGCGGCGGCACGCCAAGCCTGCTCGAACCCTCCGCCCTCGCCCGGATGCTCAACCATATTTACGCCGCCTCGCAAAGCGAGCCCGTTGAAGTGACGCTCGAAGCCGACCCGGAAACCGTCACGCCCGAAAAGGCTGTGCAGTGGCGCGGCGCCGGAATCAATCGCATCAGCCTGGGCGCGCAATCTTTTCAGGACGCGGAGCTCCGGGCCTCCGGCCGCATGCACCGCCGCGAAGATGTCTTTCGCGCCGTGGATTTGCTCCGCGGCGCCGGCTTCCGCAACATCAGCATGGACTTGATCGCCGGGCTCCCACACCAGACGCGCAATTCGTGGGAGGATTCCGTCAGCCAGCTCCTGCGCGTTTATCCCGAACACGTTTCGATCTACATGCTGGAAATCGACGAGGGGAGCCGTCTGGGAAGGGAAGCCATGGCCGGAGGCGCGCGCTACAGCGCCCAATCGCTCCCGAGCGACGACGATACCGCCGATTTCTACGATTCCGCGCGACGACGGCTCGGCTCGGCCGGCTACGAACACTACGAAATTTCCAACTGGGCGCTGCCCGGCCGGGAATCACGTCACAATCTGAAATACTGGCAGCGAGACGCGTACATCGGCGTTGGGGCGGGCGCGCATTCCTTTGACGGATTCCTTCGCTGGGCCAATGTTCATGAGCCGGACCGCTACGCCCGCCTGGTCGAGCAGGGAACTTCGCCGCGCGAGCAAATCGAGACCATCACTCCGCCCATCGCACTCTCGGAAGACTTGTTCCTCGGCCTGCGCCAATTGCGCGGCGCGGATTTTGCGC
>JAGWRH010000176.1 GCA_028876695.1 Acidobacteriota bacterium
CGAGAGCGCGCCGATACCTTTGGCGCCGGTGACGAATACAGACGCATTTCCCTGTGAGTCGATCTTCAGAACTTTGTCGTAATCTTCCTGAGCGACCAGGACGCTGCCATCGTTAGTGGCGAGGATTCCGTCCGCGCTGTTTCCGCCTTGCTGCCAGATTTTTGCCCACTGCGCGCCCGCCGCGACAACGCCTTGAATCGCGGTGACGTTGGCGTTGCGAGTGGCCGGCTGATTCGAGCGACTGCCCGCTTCCGCGAATCGCCGCGCGAATGCTTGCATCTGTTGCTCCACTTGAGCGGCCGTGGGAGTGCATGTCTGATCTGCCGGTGCGGCCGGAGCTTGCGCTCGCGCCGCGCTCGAGAAAAATACCGGCGCGAGAACCGAGATGGAAATTGCCATCGCCGCCTTTCGAATCATTTCTCCTCCAGGGAATTCGTCGCGGAAAAAGCTGAATCAGGCACGTTTCGCATCGACGCGCGTCTGCGTCGATTGCGGGTGCGCGCGGGATTTTACTCCCGCGCGGGAAACTCGGCGGCTATATTTTCAGGTTCGCGCACTTCGCGTTCAAACATCGAGATAACAGAAAATTCAGCTTTTCCGCCCCGCTCTTGACCATTCCGAAGCGTATGCCTAAAATCCTGCTCGCACCTGATTTTGGCGCTTCGCGCCAGCGTGGCGCATTGAACTGGTGCGGCGATCGTCTGTACGAATACCGCTGCCTTTAAAAAACATGGCAAACACAAAAACCTCCGTAAGCAAGCAGAGCAGTTCCTCTCCCGATTCCGGACCCGACGCCTACATTCAGATGTACCGGAAAATGGCGGGCATCCGGTTGTTCGAGGAGCGGGTAAACGATCTCTATACGCGTGCGCTCATGCCGGGGCTCGCGCACCTGTACATCGGTGAAGAGGCCGTCGCCGTTGGAATTTGTTCCACGTTGCGTTCGGACGATTACATCACCAGCACTCATCGCGGCCACGGGCATTGTCTGGCGAAAGGCGCGGCGCCCGACCGTATGTTTGCCGAGCTTCTCGGCAAGGAAGCGGGATACTGCCGCGGCAAAGGCGGATCGATGCATATCGCCGATCCCGACACCGGCAATTTGGGCGCGAATGCGATCGTCGGCGGAAGCACGGGCATCGCCACGGGCGCGGCGTTTTCTGCAAAGCGCCTCGGCAACGGACGGGTGTCCGTCTGCTTTTTTGGCGAGGGCGCGCTGGGACAGGGCGTGCTCTACGAGTCGATGAATCTGGCGCAGCTTTGGAAGCTGCCGGTCATCTACGTGTGCGAGAACAACACGTACAATGAATACACGCATTACTCGGAAACTACGGCGGGCGACGTGCTGGGGCGCCCGCGCGCATTCGGCATTCTCGCGGAACGAGTCGATGGGCAAGACGTCCGCGCCGTTCACGCCGCCGCGCAACGCTTGGTCGATCGCGCGCGCGCCGGCGAAGGTCCCGCGTTCCTGCTTTGCGACACGTACCGATACCGGGGCCATCACGTCGGCGACGTCAGCCGCGAATACTACCGCAGCAAGCAGGAAGAGCAGAAGTGGATGTCCGAACGCGATCCGATCGGGCTTTTCAGTGACTGGCTCATCGCCGAACATCGCGCCACCGCCGCTCAATTGCAAAGCATCAGCGCGGAAATTCAGTCGGCGATGGACGCGGCCGTTCAGTTCGCCTTGTCGGCGCCGTATCCAGATCCGAGCGAGGTCCAGCAAGATGTCTACGCCTGAAATGAAGAGCGTTATGGAGCCGGCTGCCGCGCAGCGCGAATTGACGCTGGGAGAAGCGATCAAGGAAGCGCTCGCCGAGGAAATGCGGCGCGATCCGCGCATCGTGATTATGGGCGAAGATGTGGCCGAAGCGGGCACCGTATTCAAGGTGCTCTCGGGTCTTTCGGCCGAATTTGGCACGGATCGCGTGATCGATACGCCGATTTCCGAAGCGGGGTTTACGGGCCTGGCGATCGGCGCGGCCATGACCGGGCTTCGGCCGGTGGTCGATATCATGTTCGGCGATTTCATCGCGCTGGTGATGGACCAGATGGCCAACCAGGCCGCCAAGGTCCATTACATGTCCGGCGGAAAGTGGAAAGTGCCGCTGGTGATGCGCACCACGCTCGGCGCCTCGCGGCGCTCCGCTGCGCAACATTCCCAATCGCTTCACGCCTGGTTCAGCCACGTTCCCGGGCTGAAAGTCGTGCTGCCTTCGACGCCCTTCGACGCCAAGGGCCTCATGAAGTCCGCCATCCGCGACGACAATCCGGTGATCTTCTTCGAAGACAAAATGATGTACAAGCTCAAGGGCAATGTTCCAGCCGAGGACTACGCGATTCCGCTCGGCGTCGCCGATATCAAGCGCTCGGGCGACGATATCACTCTCGTCGCCACGAGCAGCATGGTGCAGGTGGCGCTCGGCGCCGCGAAAATGCTGGAAGATGCCGGCATCAGCGCCGAGGTGGTCGATCCGCGCACCACATGGCCGCTCGATGAGGAGACTTTGGTCGAATCGGTGAAAAAGACCTCGCGCGCGATCGTCATCGACGAAGGCTATGCGCGGTACGGCGTCACCGCGGAGCTTGCCTCCGTGATTGCCGAAGGCGCATTCCATTATCTGGATCAGCCGGTGAAACGTATTGGCGCGATGCACGTTCCCATCCCGTTTTCGCCGCCGCTCGAGGACGTGACCGTGCCAACCGAGCAAATGGTCTTCGAAGCGGCCCGCGGCATGTGCCGGCGATCCTGACGCTTATTGAGAAGGAGATTTCCGATGGCCCTACCGACTCACGGAAGCATGGCGGTTGATTGGGAAAATCGCATTGATTTCGATCGGTTGCGACGCGAGCGTCTGGCGCGTATCAAGAGCCTGCTGGAGAAATCGGAATTAGGCGCGCTGCTCTGCTTCGATATGAACAACGTGCGCTACATCACCGCCACTCACATCGGCACATGGGCGCAGGACAAGAACAGCCGCTTCACGCTGCTGGCCCGCGGCGCCGAACCCATCGTCTGGGATTTCGGCTCGGCCGCCAAGCACCACCAGCTGCATTGTCCCTGGCTCGGCGAACGCTCCCGCGCCGGCATCGCGCTGCTGCGCGGAGCCATGTCTCCGGAGATGGGCCGCGCCGAAGACGTTGCCAGAAAGATCAAGCGCGAACTGCAGATCCTCGGCCTCGAAAAAGAGCCGCTCGGCGTGGACGTAATCGAAATGCCGATCCTCTTCGCTTTGCAAAAAGAAGGCATTCGGCTCGTCGATGGCCAGCAGTTGCTCTCCGACGCGCGCGTGATCAAAACTCAGGACGAAATTTCCCTGCTCAACCATTCCGCCATGATGGTGGACGCCGCCTACGACGAGCTCTACCGCGCCATGAAACCCGGCATGCGCGAAAACGAAGCCGTCGGCCTCGTCAGCAAGGTCCTCTACGATCTCGGTTCGGAATATGTCGAAGCCGTCAACGCCATTTCCGGCGAGCGCTGCAATCCTCATCCGCACGTATTTTCCGACCGCGTGCTGCGCCCCGGCGATCCCGTCTACTACGACATTTTGCATTCCTACATGGGCTATCGGACCTGTTACTACCGCACCTTCACCGTCGGCTCCGCCTCGCATGCCATGGTCGACGCCTATAAGCGCTGCCGCGAATACATCGATGCGTCCATCGATCTAATCCGCCCCGGACGCACCACCGCGCAAGTCGCCTCCGTTTGGCCCAAGGCCCAGGAATTTGGGTTCCCGAACGAAGAAGCGTGTTTCGGGCTGCAGTTTGGTCACGGAATCGGCCTGGCCATCTGGGAAAAGCCCGTGATCAGCCGCCTCGTTTCGCTCGACCAGCATTACGAGCTGAAACCGGGCATGGTTTTTGCGCTGGAAACTTTCTGGCCCTCCTCCGATGGCTGGAGCGCGGCGCGCATCGAGGAGGAGATCGTCGTCACGGAAACGGGCCACGAAGTGATCACGCGTTTCCCGGCCGAGGAATTGCTCGTCGCCGGCCAGCGCTATTACACGGTCAATGGTCCGCTGCCGACCACGCGCGAACTGGAACCCGCTTCCAATCCCAACGTCCGCGAACTCGTCGAAGCGGGCGCTCGATCGGAAGGCGGTACCGTATGATCCTTGCGGTTCGCGCGGCATCTCCGCGCTCCTCAGTGATCGTCCGGCGCCGAGTCGCTCAGTTAAATTCTCGGAGAATCGTACACACTTATGCCGATTAGCGTCGTCATGCCGGCCCTCGAAATGGCGCAGGATACCGGGAAGCTCGTGGCGTGGAGGAAACGCGAAGGCGAGAGCGTCACAAAAGGCGAAATTTTGCTCGAAGTCGAAACCGATAAAGCCGTGGTGGAAGTGGAAGC
>JAGWRH010000177.1 GCA_028876695.1 Acidobacteriota bacterium
CGGTCCGAGGACTTCACATGCCCGAAGAACTGAAGGAATTGCACGACAGCGCCGAAGAGGGCGCGCATCAGCGCAGCCTGGCGCCGGTGACGGTGACCATGGCAATCCTGGCGGTGCTCGTCGCCGCGGTCGGGTTGATGAGCCATCGCTCTCACACCGAAGAGGTGTTGAATCAGAACCGGGCCACGGATCAGTGGACGTATTACCAGGCCAAGGAAATCCGGCTGCGTAGCTATGAACTGTTTCTCGACCAGCTTTCGGTATTCACGGTGCAGAGTGGCACGGATGCCGCGGCCGTGAAAGAAAAGTACGCGAACGAAGTGCAGCGCTACCGCGGCGAGCAGCAGAAAATCGAAGAGCAGGCGCGCGATTACGAAAAGGAGGTGGCCATCGAGGCGCGGCGGGCGAACCGGTTCGATCTCGGCGAAGTGATGCTGGAAGCCGCGCTGGTGATTTGCTCCATTACCCTGCTGACCAAGAAACGCTGCTTCTGGATCTCGGGGACGGTATTGGGGCTGGTGGGAGTCGCCGTCGGTGTAGCGGGATTCTTCGTCGCGTAGCAAGTCCCCGTTCCTGCACCCGGAGCCCATCCGGATGATTCGCAGCCTACTCAGAAGCCGCGCACGCATGACGGATCCCGCCGAAGCGGCCGTAGCGCTCCAGACGAATGATCCGCGCGCGCCGTGCATCACCGCTCTCCGGGGACCGCGGCGTGCGCATCCACGTAGTCGCGAACATACGCCGTGAACGCTTCGTCGATGCGCCTGGTCACGGGGCCGAGCGGCGTTTTCGTACGATGCCCTCCTATCTCGGCGACGCCGATCACGTTGCGATTCGTGGACGAAATGAACACTTCTTCAGAGCAGTAGAGATCTTCGGGGAAAAGTGTTTGCTCTTCCACTTCGATGCCCGCGGCGGGCCCCAGTTCGAGCACCAGGCTGCGCGTCACTCCTTCGAGGCAGCCGGAAGCGAGCGGCGGCGTCAACACCCTGCCCTCCTGCACGCAAAATATATTCGCGGCCGTGCATTCGGATACTTCGCCGCGCTCGTTGAGCAAGATCACTTCGTCCCAGCCGGCGTGCTGGGCTTCAGCCAGGTTCCACACATTGTTGAGCCAGGAAGTGACTTTCACGCCGGCGAGCGGTGATGCCGCGTGGCGGCCATGCTCGCGGATCGCCAGGCGCACGGCGTGGCGGACCGGAGGCAGGTCCGCGGAATACATCAACAGATCGGCGTCCGGCATTTCGTCGTCACTGCGCCAGAAACCCGCTTTGTTATGGACCACGTAAATGCGCGCGGAGCCTTCGCGAACGTCGTTGGCGCGAAGAACTTCCGCGAGCTGCTCCTGAACTTTCTCCGCCTCGAATGGAAACGGGCAGCGGGTGATCATCGCGTCGCGCGACAGCCTCTTCCAATGCCGCTCGAAAGCGAACGCGACGCCCTCCACCACTCGCAGCGTGGTGAAAAGGCCCCAGCCGTTGAGTAGGCCGGCCTGGCCGGGCGAGAGGCGAACTTCTTCAAATGGCGCCAACCGGCCATTGTGAAAAACGAAGCGATGAATCATGCCGCCTCCCTCGCGAAACCGCGGGCCCAACCGGCCCGGCGACGATTTTCAAACCCTCTCACGACATTGTAACGCAGAAGCGCAAGAGCGGTTGTGGCCAGCGCGGCGAGTTTCGCGGGCGCTCCAGCCGGTTGGAGCGAATGAGTACCCAAAATTGCGGACGAGGGAGCCCGTTACGAAGTTGCTCGCTCCCGATCGTTTACACGGTCGCGGGAACGAGCCGTTTTGGGGCGCTTCAAGCGGTTTAGGCGGCGCGAATCGGCCGAATTTTGGTCGCAACTGCCTCGTGGGGAAAGCGAAATGTCATGGTGCAGGACCCGGACCTTACGAGTCAACGATTTTCGCCCGTCGTTCGCCTGATTCCGACGAGCGGGGCGCGACTGCTGGCGCAAAGGGAAAGTGCTGGAAAAATTCGGGAGCGGCGAATAAGCGCTAGGAGCGCGGGAACAGATTTCCAGCCGGAGCTAGCTATTCGCCGCTTGCCTTATGGACGTAACGCGAGCGCGCGGAGTTTCGTATGCAGAGAAAATTTTCGGAGAATGGTCGAGAAAAGCGGGGAGGATCGCTGGCGCGACATCCGCTCCCAGGAATCGTGTTCGCTTACTGCGGTTGCGCCGCCGGAGTCTGCTGTTCGGCGGGAGCGGGAGTTGGCGCCGGAGCCGCGGGCGTCTGCGCCGGAGGATTTGCCGGGGCCGCGTTCGCTGCCGTGGCGGCCGGAGCTCCGCCTGCCGCTGAAGTGGGGTTCTGGTAACGGCTCAGGAACGGATAAAAGGGCGTGATCTCAAACGGCATTTTTTCCCGCGCGGAGTACAGCGGCACCGGTTTGGCGTTGAGCATCTCCACCTGATCGCTCCACGGGTTGAGCTTTACGCGGGCGCCCAGCGGCAAAGCGGCAATCTGATCCAGATTGGCGGGCTTGAGCGCGGGACCGGCGGTAAGCAATGCGGGATCGAGATACACGCCGTTTCCGATCCGCGCATCGATGAGCGCCGGCAGCGCGCGGCGCTCGTCGTTCAATTGTTTCAGGAACAAGGCCGCGCCCGCGAGCTTGTCTTTGTACGGAGAATTCTTGAGCAACTGCACGGCTTTCTGGCCGGCGGCTGTCACATCCTCCGGAGTATCGCGGAAGGTGAAGCTGCGCAGAACGCCGACCGAAGGAACGTCGGTCACATCGTTGAAACCGTACTGATCGGTCGATGGTTTCGTAATGATGATGTCGGCCAAATCCTGCGCCAGAACAGCGGCGAGACTGGCTTCGTCGGGCAGCACGTCCACTAATCCGCGGCTGATGACGATGGTGTGGCCGATGGAGAATGATTCGAGCGTGCTGGTGAGCATGACGCGGCAGTGGACTTCCGGCTCGATGTCGAGATTGTTCGTAACCTCGATGTTGTTGACCACCGTATCGAGGACTTTATCCACCGGGCTCGGCGGAGACAGCAGTCCGTCTCGCTCCAGGCGATCGAGGACGTTCTGCTCGGCGTGTTGCTGCCACTGGCGCTCTTCCTCGACGGGAGAACGGTCCTGCGCGCCGGTGTTCTGATCCTGAACCGCGTCCGGAGACTCGATCGTCAGCTGGCTGAATTCCGCTTCATGGCTGGCGTTCTTCAGGTCATAGCCCCACAGGCGCGTCTGAGCCTTGAACTTGATGTTGTTGCCAAGAATGTCGCGCACACTCGATTCCTGGCTGTAGATATACGCAGGCAGCCAGATATTGGGCTGTACGTTCAAGCGCCAGCTATCGAAGTGCAAGCCATAGCCATTGATTCCGCTGGTGGGCACGTACCCGCCGTTGAAGCGAATGATGGTGAAGTCCTGGTCCTCAACCCAGATGCGGCCTTTGAAACGCCCGCGGCCGGATTTCGGCAACGGCGTAAGATCAAACACGTAGCAGCGCACGGAGCCGAGAAAATCCTTGCCGACGTACTCGAAATGATAGTGGCTCAGGTCAAAATCGAGCGGATCGAGATAGACCATCTGCAGAAAGCCGGCAGGATCGAATCCGCCGCCGTAACTAAACAGGCTGGTGACGTGCGAAAGGGGATTCAGCGTTTGCAGGGCGGACTTCTTATCGCTGCCGAGCATGTTCTGATCGAACACACCTTGCGCAAGGTTGGCCTGACCGAGCAAATAATCGTCGCGCACGGGAATGGCGCCCATTTCCTTATCGGGCTTCATTTCCTGGATGTAGGTCTCGATGATCGGATCGTAGCGACGGATCGTCGCTTCCTCCTCGTGCTCGCGAGCGATGATGCGATTGATCGCATCATTCAGAGTCATCGGCGAGGAAGCCGAGCTTGGGACCTGCGCCGGCGAAGGATTCGGCGCCGCCTGGGATGGCTGCTGCTGCGCGGAAGCGCTCCACGCATAGGCCGCTAACACAACCGCCAGAGTCAACGGTATCCAGTAACGCATGCCCCCAACCCCCTTCAATCTTCGATCAGTAAGCTAATTCGAACACGATGCGAGCGATGGCGCTGAAATCGACTGGCCGGCCATCCCGGGTCGCCGGACGGAACTGTATCTGGCGCGCCGCATCTTCCGCAGCTTGATCCAAGCCATAGCCCAGGCCCTTCACAACACGCCCAACTTGCACTTGCCCCGAGGTAGTGAATATTACCTGCAGCAAAACCACCCCTTGAACCTTGTTGGCGCGACCTTCAGCAGTATAAACCGGGCGAGGAACGGAGAGAATCACTACCGGTTTGGTGTCAACATCGGCGGCCGTCTGCCGGATTCGCGGAGCAGCAGCGGCCTGCTCATTGGAGAAGACGCCTTGCTGGACGCTGCCGCGCGGCCCGCCGCCTGATGCGACAGCTACACCATTCCCGAAACCGGCGCTGGCGATCGTTCCACGAGCGCCGTGAGTGCCCCCCGTGCCGTTGCCAACACCGGCTCCAGCCGGCATATCGAAGGCGCCGAGCTCGGCGATATTGGGATTTCGATCACGCTTGCCATTGTCGGGCACGCCGTTCGGATCGCCAAAACCCCCGGTCTGAACCGGCACACGGAGTTTCGGAATCGCGGAGTTGCCCATCGAAACTTTGGGATCGGGCAGGGCGCGGGCAATCGTGGGGGCGGGCTCCACGCGATGCATGACTTTGGCGACGACGGGAGTCTTGAAAACTGGATCGTAGATCTTCGGCTTGGGTATCACAACGGGATCGGGCTGTTTAACAGCAGCTTTCACGACCTCGCGCTTGATGACCGGCTTGGGTTTCGGTTGAGGTTTCCACGGCTGGACGACCGGCACCTCAATCGGGGTGACCCAATAATGGTCTACCACTTCAAATTTCTGAGGCAGGAGTACCGGAATCAGTATGAGCAACGACAGAGCGACGATTTCCAGACCCAACCCGGCGCTAAAGGATGTCCAGCGCTTCGCGCCATCGGGAAGCAGAGTCTCTTTGAAAACGGCGGCATTCTTCCTTGGTTCCATACGGTCACCCCACAAGTCCTTTTGCGCCAGCGGTCAGGGTCGGTTGAGACAAAAGTGGTGCGCAGTATTGAGTAATAGAACCGCGGGCTGGGGTGAATAGATCGCAAGTACCATTCTGCGCCGAATCGTGCTGAAACCGACAACCGAAAGATAACGCGGGTCTTCCGGTCGCGGCACTGGCGCGAAAGGCGCAGGCGCGCCGCCGGGCAAAGCGCAGCGCACATCCCGTTGGATGCGAAGTGAGCGAAGTTCGTGGCGCAGGAAACCTGAGAAGCCAGCCAACACGCCCACTCGTGAATCCCCTATCGCTCATAGGTCACAGCGATGCAAAGAAGGAGCGTAAAGAACCGCAAAGGCGGAGCATGTAGGCCGGGGGAAGGACCATGCTCCGCCTTCGTTATTGGGGCTACCCGAAGCTACTGCGCTTGCACGACGATGTAGCTGGTAATCCCCTGGTGATTGATGAGCAGCAGGACCGACTGGTTGCCCGCTGCGGAAACGGCGTCGCGGTACTGCTGCACGTTGTTGACCGGCTTGTGGTTCACTTCCTGTATCACGTCGCCCCGCTGAATACCGGAGGCAGCCGCACTGCTGCTGGGATCGACCGAGTCAATTACCACACCATGCGTACCCGACGGCAGGTTCAGCTGATTGGCGATATCCGGAGTGAGCGTTTCGACCTGGACGCCCTTCATGACGCCCGGGCCCTGCTCGCCCTGCGGACCATTGTTCTCATTGTTCTGCCCGAGGTTTCCCGGGAGCGTGCCAAGAGTGACCGGGACTTCCACCGACTTGCCATCGCGCCACACGGAAAGATGGACGGTTGTCCCCGGGGGCGATTGTGAAATCTTGAGCTGTAACTGGGAGTTGGTGTTCATTGGCTCGCCGTTGACGGCCGTGATGATGTCGCCTCGCCGGAGCCCGGCGCGCGCGCCTGGCGTATCCGGCGAAACATCGTTGACGAGCACCCCGTTGGTTCCGCTGTAGCCGAACTGCTTCGCAAGTTCGGGTGTCAGATTTCCGATGTAGATGCCGAGGTACCCGCGAATCACTTTGCCGTGGGCGATGATTTGATTCATTACGGAGCGGGCCATGTTGATGGGGATCGCGAACCCGATGCCGACGTTACCGCCCCCGCCGCCCGATTCAATAGCCGTGTTGATGCCCACGAGATCGCCGTGAAGGTCGATCATTGCGCCGCCGGAGTTTCCCGGATTGATGGAAGCATCGGTCTGGATGAAGTCCTCATAGCTCTCGATGCCGAGATTGCTGCGTCCCGTGGCGCTAACGATCCCCATTGTTGCCGTGCCCTGCAGACCAAACGGCTCGCCGATGGCGAATACGATATCGCCGACTTGCAGCTTGGAGGAGTCTCCCACAGGCAGGACGGGAAGACCGGTGGCGTCAATCTTTAGAACGGCAATGTCCGAACCCTTATCACTGCCAACTACTTTGGCGCTGTACTCTTTCTTGTTGGACAAAGTGACTTTGATATCGGATGCGCCGTTGATGACGTGGTCGTTCGTCAGAATCAGTCCATCGGACCGGAGAATCACGCCGGAGCCAAGGCTCTCTTCGCGCTGAGGGGCCGGCTGCCCGAATCCGAATTGATCGCCGAAAAATTGCCGGAAGAACGGATCGCTAAAGGGCGAGCCACCCCGCGGCTTGACGACCTTGGAAGAGTGGATGTTCACGACGGCGGGCAGCGCAGGCTTCAGGACGGACGCGAAGCCGTTCTTGAAGTTGCCCAGCGAGAGCGGCGCACCGTCGCTCGCCAGCGTCAATCCGGCGACCGGCGCGCCGAATACTTCGTGATTCGACCAATCCCGGAAGGTAAGCGCAAGGACACCTCCGCAAATGAGCGCCGTGACTACCGCCACCGTGGCGACCCACCGAGGAACGTGCAAACTCGGACTTTTCATGAAATCTCTCTCCTTCTCGACCCCGCGGGCATCGCGCCCAGCGTCGGGGGTACGGACATGTGTTTAGACGTGGCTCACGGCAATTTGTGTGCTGAATGCGAAGTCGCGAAGCGCCGCCCGGGGGCTTCCCGGAAAACTCGTGGCGCGAAATTTCGTGCCTACGCCCGGTCGTAAATGAGGGACAGACATGCATTGGCGCGGGACGGACCCGCCAACTCCGCAGCGAATCGCTGCACGCCCGCTCTTTGATTATAGATGCAGGCCGGGGTTCAGCGATGCTGGCGACCGCCCGCGAATCGCCGCGGTAGTCACGATCCCGAGCAGCGATCGCCGGGCAGAGATGCCGATTCACCACCCGATCGCCCGCCTGCGGCACGAGCTAACCCGAATTGCTACACGACCAATCGGGCGATGAAAAAGGCGGCGGCCGCGGCCAAGCCCCCGACCAGGACGGTTTGCAAC
>JAGWRH010000178.1 GCA_028876695.1 Acidobacteriota bacterium
CAGCGGGGTCCCCAGCGCACTTGCGCCAATGCGCCCCGGAAAGGGGCGCTGATTAGAAGTCCCAGCGGGGTCCCCAGCGCACTTGCGCCAATGCGCCCCGGAAAGGGGCGCTGATTAGAAGTCGCAGCGGGGTCCCCAGCGCACTTGCGCGCTGGGGTGCTTGTAGCGGCCGATTTCGGGCCGGCGCGGTTCCCGTGTGGCGGCGCAGCGCACGGAATTCATTTCAGGAGGAGATGCATGTCCACGACCATTGAATTTCCGGATCGCGCCGCGCGCGAATTCCGCGATGCCGCGCGCGTGCAGCAGGCGTTGACCGCGCCCATCGAGCGCCGGGCGCTGGCGTGGCTTGCGCGCCGCACGCCGGAGCCCGTCTCGCCCGATCACTTGACGGCGCTCGGATTTGCGGCGCAGTTGTTCGCCGGCGCGTCTTACGCCGCGGCGCGGTGGAACAAATACGCGCTCCTGCTCGTGGTGTTCTTCATCGCCGCGAATTGGCTGGGCGACAGCCTCGATGGAACGCTCGCGCGCTATCGCCGGCGGCTGCGCCCGCGCTACGGCTTTTACGTCGATCACATGGTGGACACGTTCGGCGCCGTGTTTCTCACCGCCGGCCTTGCCGCGTCCGGATACGTGCACTGGCAAATCGCCGCGGCCATGCTCGCCGCGTTCTTAGTACTGTCGATCGAAACCTATCTCGCCGCGTACACGCTCCACGAGTTCCGGCTCTCTTACGGACTTTTCGGGCCTACGGAACTTCGGATTCTGCTGATCGCTGGAACCATCGCGCTGCTCGTTCATCCATTTGCGCGGCTTTTCGGACATCGCTTCCTGCTTTTCGACGTGGGTGGCGCCTGCGCGGCCGCGGGGATGCTCGGCATGGCGGCCGTCGGGGCGATCCGGCACACCATGCAGCTCTACTCCGAAGAGCGGCGCTCGTGAAACGCCGCGCCTCCGGTCGATCCCGGCGCGGCGCGATCGTCGTGGTGAGGCGAATCGTACAGCGCGGCCAAATCGCGCCACTTTTGGCATTTGGGGGCGCTAAACCGGGGTTTACGCGCCAATTTGTGCACGATTTTGGCACATGAATGTGCGACTTTATACGACTCGATTCGAGAACTTAATGCGGTTTTTTCAGCGGGTTTGCGAGGCCTGCGCGGCCACGGATTCGAGCGCTTCGCCGATCAGCATGGCCGACCGCCACTCATCCATGAACGACGCGCCGAGCGCCCGGTAAAAATCGATCGCCGTCTCGTTCCAGTCCAGCACTTCCCACCGCAAACAGAAGTAGCCTTCGTTCCGCGCCAGCGCGGCCACATGCGCCAGCAGCGCTTTGCCGATTCCCTTCTGCCGGAATTTCGGCCGCACGAACAGGTCGTCCATAAAGATTCCGGCGCGCCCCTGAAACGACGAGTAGAACTCGAAAAAAATCGCATAGCCGGCGGGTTCGCCCTCCCAATCGGCGACCACCGAGCGGAATTTCGGAGTGGGACCGAAACCATCGCGCGCGATATCGTCTTCGATCACGCTGGTTTCATTTTCCAAGTGCTCGAATGCGGCGAATTCGTGAATCATCGCCGTAATCGCGGGCGCGTCTTGGATCGTGGCAGGATGAATCGAAAGCATTGGCCGGTGATTATACCGAGGGAAAGACGAGGCGCATAGCGCTACGTGGGCCGTTCAAGGCTCGCGAGACAGCGAGTAAAGGCACCACCAAATCCAGATTCCTCCCTGCGTCGCGAGCCGCCGCGCGGCGAATAAGGCGCGCGCGACTGCACTCGGAACGACGACCACTCCGCTGCAACGCGGAACGGGAGCTGGAAAGTTCCGCCGCTCGAACCGAATGGCGCTGCCCTCGCGTCGAACGAGAGCAGCGCCGATGAAATTGCGTCCGAATTGCGGCCCAGCGTTCCTTAGAAGATCAGCTTCACGGCAAACTGAATCTCCCGCTGGCTATTGGGAACCGTCCCGCCGATAAAGCCGTAGGTGCTTCCTAGCGTCGAACCACCGTCACCTCCGCCAAGCGCCGGGACGCAACCGGGAGCTCCCACGCCGCACGAACCGTTGTACAGGCTGGCATTGGGGCCCACGAAATCGGTGCGGTTGGCGATATTGAAGAATTCCGCGCGGAATTGCGCGCTGATACGTTCGGTGATCCGGGTGTTCTTGAGCAGCGCGAAATCCAAATTGATTCTACGCGGGCCAACGAGCGAATCCCTTCCGCCATTGCCCAGCGTTCCGACGGGCTGGAGCGTGAAGCAGGAGCGGTTAAGCCACTGCGGCTCCACAATTCCGGTAGGACCGAGGGCCTTTGTCCTTATGTAGGGATTGCAACCTCGAATCACGTCGGGGCGGGTGTCCGCCACGTTGTTGAATAGTCCGGCCTGATCGAAACCGTCGAGGATGCTGAACGGGCTGCCGCTCTGGCCGGTGAAGATACCGCTCATCTGCCAGCCCTCGACGAGCCGGTTACCCTGGAAGGGCAACTGATAGATGACGCTGCCCACAAAATTGTGGCGGAGGTCGAAGGTGCAGTTGCCGTAATCGTATCGGGGATCGTACGGATCGAGATTCCCCACAGCGCCTTCCTCCAACCCATACGATCCGGAGCCGTCGTCCAGGCAGTGGGAATACGTGTAGGACAACTGCATCGTGATTCCCTTCGCCGCCTGACGGACCAAGCTGGCTTGGAGAGAGTTGTAACTCGAGCGTCCGCCGGTGACATTTTCATTCAGAGGACCATAGTTACTGTTCACGCGTGGGATGATCGGCTGCAAGCCACCCGGACCGAACGGCGGCTGGACGAACGTGCCGAAGTAGCAGCTCGACAGGTTGTTGTTCTTGACGGTTGGGATACAGGGAGAACCGGCCGGGGTGGAGCACGCAGCA
>JAGWRH010000179.1 GCA_028876695.1 Acidobacteriota bacterium
ATCTTCGGCCCATCAAGATGACGGCGGACTTTATTCCCAGCGCCGAAGGCAGCGTGCTGATCGAGTTGGGCCGCACGCGCGTGATTGTGACGGCGACGGTGGACGATGGCGTGCCACAGTTTCTGAAGGGCAGCGGCAAGGGATGGGTGACCGGCGAATATGGAATGCTGCCACGTTCGACGGAAGAGCGCACGCCGCGCGAATCGGTGCGCGGGCGCCAATCGGGGCGCACGCTCGAAATCCAGCGCATGATTGGGCGCACGCTGCGCGCCGCCGTCGATCTGCAGGCGCTCGGCGAGCGCACCGTCTGGATCGATTGCGACGTGATTCAGGCGGATGGCGGAACGCGTACAGCCTCCGTGACCGGCGCGTTCGTCGCGCTGGCGCTGGCGATGCAGCGCGTGGTCTCCGCGGGAATACTGCGGTCGATTCCGATCCGCGATTCGGTGGCGGCCACAAGCGTGGGAATCGTGGGCGATGAACTGTTGCTCGATCTCGCTTACGACGAAGACTCGCGCGCCGAGGTCGATATGAACGTGGTGATGACCGGAAGCGGACAATACGTGGAAGTGCAAGCGACGGCGGAAGGCCGGCCCTACAGCACGGACGAACTGGCGCGGCTGCTGGACTTGGCCGCGGCGGGAATCAAGCGGCTGGCGCGCGCGCAACACGAACTTCTCGGGATGGATTTCCGTGGACGAGGCCGCTAGCGGCGCGAGAATGGAGATTCGCGTTGTGCTCGCGTCGTCAAACGCGGGGAAGCTGCGCGAATACCGCGAAATGGCTGCAGGCTCCGCGATCGAGCTGGAATTGATGCCTCAATTCAAGGATCTCCCGCCATTCGAAGAGAGCGCAACGACGTTCGCGGAAATCGGCGCCGGGAAGGCGTTGCATTACAGCCGGTTCACGGACGAAATCGTATTGGCCGACGATTCCGGTCTGGCGGTACCGATTCTTGGCGGCGCACCGGGAGTGCGGTCCGCGCGCTACGCGGGGCCCAATGCAACGGACGCCACGAACAATCAGACACTGCTGCGAGAACTCGCGGGACGCGAAGGAGAAGAGCGGAGCGCGCGATTCGTCTGCGTTACGGCGCTGGCGCGTCGCGGGCGCGCGCTGGCGGTCGTATCGGATTTTGCCGAGGGTTCGATACTGAGCAAACCGCGCGGCAGCGGGGGTTTCGGATACGACCCGGTCTTTTACTCTTCAACGTTGGGGTGCACGTTTGCCGAAGCAGCTCCAGGTGAAAAGAACCGTCATAGCCATCGCGGCAAGGCGTTCGCGAAGGTCATCGACTTCCTAACGCGCTGAATTCTTTGGTGCTTTCTTGCCGTTTGCCGCATCCAATCGAGAGCCCATAGAAACTTCTTGCTCCCGGAAAGGGGCGGGAGTAGAAGTGACACTCCCACCAGAGGTGCTCCAATGGCCGCGTCCCAAGTTGCTCTCAAAGTACAGCCGGACTTGCTCTCGCGAATGGTGGAGGCGCGCGCCCTGACGGATGCTATTTTCGATTTGCTGCCGCCGAACTCTTACTATGAACGTCCCATACCGGAGCGCCATCGGCTGATCTTTTATCTCGGGCATCTTGAAGCGTTCGATTGGAATTTGCTAAGCGAGCCGCTGGGCCTGAAATCGGATGACGCAGGCTTCGACAAGCTGTTTGCGTTTGGCATCGATCCGGTAGACGGCGGGCTGCCGGCGGATATGCCGAAAGATTGGCCGACGATCACGCGGGTCGAGAAATACAACCGAAACATTCGGCAGCGTATCGATCAGGCGCTGCTCGATGCGGCTAAGGTGGACGGGCTCAACCCCGTGCTGAGCGACGGAACGCTGCTGCACGTGGCCATCGAACATCGACTGATGCATGAAGAGACGCTCGCGTATCTGCTGCACAATCTCGCTTACGACAAGAAGAATGCGCCATGGCGGCCGCGGCCGGAGTCGCGTCCGGCACCAACCCCGCGGCAGATCACCGTTCCGGCGGGCATCGCGACGCTCGGAATGAGCGCGGCGAAGCCGCACGCGTTTGGCTGGGATAACGAATTCGGCAAACAGAAAATCCGGGTGCCGGAATTTTCAGTCGATGTTTTTCCCGTAACCAATGCCGAATACATGAAATTCGTGATTGCCGGCGGATACGAGAATCCTCGCTACTGGAAATCCGAGGATTGGGAATGGAAGCAGCGAACCGGCATTCAGTATCCGCACTTTTGGTCGCCGGCGCGCAACGGCCGCGCTGACGATTTGAACGCGGGATGGCAACTGCGCGGGATGTTCGGCAAAATCCCGCTGGCGATGAGCCGGCCTGTGTACGTGAGCCAAGCGGAAGCCTCGGCATTCGCGGCATGGGCTGGCAAGAAGTTGCCAACGGAGGCGCAATGGCATCGAGCCGCGTATGGAGCGCCGGAAGGAACTGAGCGCGCGTACCCGTGGGGCGACGCGAGGCCGGATTCAACACGGGGGAATTTCCGCCATCGGAACTGGGACGCCACTCCCGTGGATGCGCATCCGGCGGGTGCGAGCGCGTTTGGAATTTTCGATTTGCTCGGCAATGGATGGGAATGGACGCGGTCGGAATTCGCGCCGTTGCCGGGATTCGAGGCGTTTTCGTTCTATCCAGGCTACTCGGCCAATTTTTTCGACGGCAAGCATTTCGTGATGAAGGGCGGTTCGGCGCGCACGGATGTGTGCATGCTCAGGCGAACGTTCCGCAATTGGTTCCAGCCGCATTACCCATACATTTACAGTAAATTCCGTTGCGTCGAGGAGTAGCCATGGCGTCATCACCGCGGATGGCCGGAGCGAGCGCGACAGCGCCAGCGCTGTCGGAGTTTAGTTCGGATGTGGTAATCGGGCTGCGCCATCCGGGACAAAAAGAACTGCCTTCGAAATATCTGTACGATTCGCTGGGTTCGGCGCTTTTTGACGCGATCTGCCTGCTGCCGGAGTACGGCTTGAGCCGCGCAGGAATGCGGCTGCTTCAGAAGCATGCCTCCGAAGTGATCGACTGCCTGCCCGGACCGGTAATGGTGGCGGAATTGGGCAGCGGCAGCGGGGAAAAGACACGTCACTTGCTCGAAGCACTGGCACGACGCCAGCGCGTGAACTACTACCCGATCGACATTTCCGGCACCGCGCTGTATCGATGCCAGCAGGAGTTGTCGCAGATGGAAATGGTCAGCCTGGTTGGATTCGAAAGCGCGTATCTGGAGGGACTGCACAAAGTGGTGGCGCGCCGGCGCGAAGGCGAACGACTGCTCGTGCTGTTTCTTGGAAGCACGATTGGGAACTTCGACCGGCCAGCAGGAGAGCAATTTTTGCGCGACGTGCGAGGTATTTTGGAAGTGGGCGACGCGCTGCTGCTGGCTACCGATCTGGAGAAGCCCATTCCCGTGCTCAAGCTCGCGTACGACGACCCTCCGGGCGTTACGGCCGCGTTTAACAAAAATATTCTTGCGCGCATCAACAGGGAACTGGACGGGGAATTTGACCTGGGCCAATTCGAACACGTGGTTCGATATGACGAGCGCGAACGACGGATCGAAATGCATCTTCAGTCGAAGTGCTGGCAGAGGATCGCGATTCGAAAGGCCGGTTTCCGGCTGGAGCTCCGAAAAGGCGAGACGATCTGGACCGAAAGTTCGCACAAGTACGACCCGGCGGAAGTGAGGGAAATGGGCGCCCGATCCCGCTTTGACTGCGCCGGACAATGGATCGATTTCGAGTGGCCGTTTGCACAGACATTATTTTTCGCGGCTTGAAGCGCGTGGACGAGGCGCGGCCTCATGTGGAATCGCAGCTTGATTCGGCTGTGATATAGTTTTTGGCCACATGGCACGACGGAAGAAAAAGACTCCCAGAGCGACCGGGCCCGCCGCGAAACCTGACAACGGCCGAAAACCAAAGCCCGCGGCGACGCGGAAACGCGGAACCGATGCGGCGCGCGTTCGCGCGATTTTGAATAAGCTCGATGAGGCGTATCCCGCGGTGACCTGCGCGCTGACGCATCAGAACGCATTTCAACTGCTCATCGCAACGATTCTCTCAGCGCAATGCACGGACGAGCGGGTGAATCAGGTGACGCCGAAATTATTCGCGAAGTATCCCACTCCGGAGCATTTTGCGTACGCCAACCCCGCGGAGGTGGAACAGGAAATCCGGCCAACGGGATTTTTTCGCAACAAGACCAAATCCATAATCGGCGCGAGCAGGAAGATCGTCGAGCAGTTCCGCGGTCAAGTGCCCAAGACGATGGATGAACTTTTGACGTTGCCGGGAGTGGCGAGAAAAACCGCCAACGTGGTGCTGGGCACGGCATTCGGAATGGCCTATGGAATTGTGGTCGACACGCACGTGCAGCGGGTTTCAGGCCGATTGGATTTGACCCAGAATACCGATCCGAAAAAAATCGAGCAGGATCTGATGCAGGTGATCCCAAAGGGAAAGTGGATCCTTTTCGCGCATCAGTTGATTTGGCACGGCCGGCGCGTCTGCCAGGCACGCAAGCCGCTGTGCATCGAGTGCAATCTCGAGCGGATCTGCTATTCAAAAGATAAAACCATATAGAAATCTTCAGCTTTCGTTGCATGCCGCATCCGCCGGTCGCATGTGAGCGCCGCATTTTTCATGTAAGATAATGAGACGTCCAGGGGCGTAGCTCAGTGGTAGAGCAGCGGCCTTTTAAGCCGAAGGTCGTGGGTTCGATCCCCACCGCCCCTACCAAAGTTTCCTGTTTTCAATCGACTACATGGTCGCGAACTCTCCAATCGGAATAAGTACCTTTCCCGGGGGCACCCTTCGATTCAGCGAAGTCCGGCAGCTTCAAAGATTTGCGTTGCCCTTGGGGAGTTTGCAAGCAGGGGAGTCGAACGGGAATCCCTACCGCCTCGCAAATGCTTGCGTAAAGGTGACCCGCGAAGATCGGAATGAATCAGTCCGGGATGATGATCGGTCCCCGCCGAACGCTGAACTACAATCGCTCTTGGAAACAATCCTCCGAGCACGACGAACAGCACACCCGTTGCGAGGGCCCAGCGCTCGCGCGGTAGCGCGTCCGCCACCACCGTAAATCCTGTTCGGCGC
>JAGWRH010000180.1 GCA_028876695.1 Acidobacteriota bacterium
GGATTGAGGAGCACGCCGTTCACCACCGAAAAGACCGCCGTGTTCGCGCCGATTCCCAGCGCGAGCGTGAGGATCGCGATCGCCGCGAATCCGGGAGATTTGGCGATCAAGCGAATGCCGTAGCGTATGTCCTGAAGCAGCGTTTCCATTCCGGGCGCCTTTCTGCTCTCGCGCGAGCGGCGCGAGATTAGCTACCGCGCGTAGCGCTACATGTTGTAGCGCGCGCCCGCCTCCGGCGCAAGCGGATACTTTCAACTCTCCGCGCCAAAGGTGCCGGTCGCGATGCGCCGTTCGCTGAGTGATACGGAAGCGCGCGGGGAAATGTTCCGCGAGCAGCCGGAGAGCGAGCGAAAGTTCCGGCCAGCGCTTCCCTGTCAGTTAAAAACCATTTCGCTAAAAGACATATTCCGATTCGGAATAAGACCGTTTTAACAAAAGAAATAGACAGCCGCCGGAGACTGGTGTGTAGTGCTGCCAGAGCTTGGGTTTTTTGGGGGTGGCCTCGCTGGAATTTCGATACATGCCACAGGATGGTCGGGCCGCAAAGCGGCCACGCGTGGAGGCGCAGCTAATCCGGCGCCAATCTTGAGTTGCGATTGCGCGGAACGGCTGAACGCGGAACCATCGAAGGAATGGTCATGAAGCGACGACGCGATTGGAGCAAGCTTGCAACTTTACTGGCGGCCTGGGTGGCCACGGTGATGCTGTGCGTTTCACTGGCGTATGCGCAATCGGCGGGAACCGGCGCAATCGCCGGCACCGTATCCGACCCGTCGGGCGCGGCGGTGGCGAACGCGAAAGTGACGCTCACCAGCCTGGCCACCGGTCAGACGCGAACGGCGACCACCGGCCAAAACGGCGATTATCGCTTCTCGCTGCTGCCTCCTGGAAACTACAAAATAGATATCAGCGCGTCGGGATTTAAAACGGCGACCGCCGCTTCCGTTGCCGTGGTGACCACTGAGACAGCGACTGTAAATCAGGCGCTGGAAGTTGGCGAAGTGACGCAGACGGTGACGGTGGAGAGCAGTGCGCCGGTCCTACAGACGGAGAGTTCGACACTGGGGACCACGATCAGCGGTACGCAAATCAGTGCGCTTCCCATGGCGAATGGCAACTATACGGAGATTTTGAGCCTTGCTCCTGGAACGTCGGCAAGCGTTGATAACGCGACCGCGCTCGGCAAAGGCACGCAGGACATCAGCGCGAACGGCGTCGATCCCGGATCGAATAACTTCCAGATGGACGGCGTTGCCGTCAACAACATCGCGAATTCCGGCAGCTCGAACGACGGCACCATCTACACGGGGATTCCGGTTCCGAGTCCCGACGCCATTCAGGAATTCAAAGTTCAAACCTCCACATACGATGCCAGCTACGGGCGCAATCCCGGCGCGAACGTCAACGTAAGCACGAAGTCCGGAACCAATGAGTTTCACGGGTCGGCCTTCGAGTTTTTCCGCAACTCGGTTCTCAATGCGGATGATTTCTTCTACGTCAAAACGCCCGGACACCCGCATCAGGTGTTCAATCAAAATCAATTCGGCGGCACAATCGGCGGCCCCGTCAAGAAAGACAAGTTTTTCTTCTTTTTCAGTTATCGCGGCACGCGGTCGAAAAACGCTGTGGCGCCTCAGGGGAGCGACTTCGGCGCATCGTTGCTGGCGCCTCCTTTCTCCAGTCCCGCACTGGACAATTTCTATAACGTCAGCAACCCCGAGGGACCCAACGGACGCGGCAGCTGCCCATCCCCGGCCACGCTCGGAGTAGCTCCGAATACCCCAGACATGAGCAGCATCACCAATTGCAGCGCGCAGGCGCAAGCATTTGCGGCCGCAATGGGTATCAACAACAACAATATTGTTGGATTGCGAGTGTTCCAACTTACCACCGGAACCGCCAAGAACCCGCGAGCCGGAGGCGTGCCGAACAACTACTACATACCCAGCCCCAGATCGGACCCGCAGTTTTGCGACGACGCAACGGGCATCTGCAATTTCAGCATCCCCGCCATTTACACGGAGAATCAGTACGTGGCAAATGGCGATTATGTGTTCAGCAGTAAGAACACGCTGAGCACAAAATACTTTTACACCCACAACCCGTACATCACGTATCTCGGGCAAGGCGGAGGTAATCTGCCCGGCACTCCGGAAGATGTTCTCTTCGGCAATCACGCCGCGGTCGCAAAACTGACGACGCTGGTCACAAACGCGTTCGTCAACGAGGCACGCGTATCGTTCCAGCAAAACGTGAACGCAGCCACCGTCACGGTGCCGCCAGGCGGTTGTCCCGGTGCGGATAACCTTCCGAAGCCGTACGGCTGCGGCTCTCCGAACGAGCTGGGAATGCAGTCCGAAGTCCCGAACTTTTACGAGCCACCGACGTTTCTGAACGTGGGGACAGGCTTCGGCATGTTTGGAGGGCTCTTGCCTGACAAAGGCCCGACGAATCAACTGCAGGCCGCCGATCAGATCTCCTGGTCCCACGGTAAGCACAGCATTCGTGCGGGCTTTGAATATGAGTGGACCAACTGGCCTCTCTCGGACCCGGGCTTGCAGCAGGGCCTCATTCTGATTCTCGGCTACAGTTCGTTCCTCGGTAACGCCAACAACGCTCCCGGCGGCCTTTTTGACCTGGGATGCTTGTTCTGCGTGAAGTCCACATCAGGAGCACCCAACACGGCGGGGGTCCTCCACTTCTATCAAGTGAATAACCAGAACGCATACGTGCTGGATGATTGGAAGGTCAGCTCACGATTGACGATCAACGCGGGCTTGCGCTGGGAATACGATGGGCAGCTATCCGACAAGTATGGTCACCTCACGCAGGTCTGGCTCAATCGTATGGCGCCAAATGCCACGATCGCGGCCTGCACGACGCCCCCACCCACCAGCGCGGCTTGCGCTGCTGTTGGTGTCCAGCAATACGTGGTTCCCAGCAACTTTATGAACGCAAAGTACGGGCTGCCGCCTAGCGGAGTAGGGTTCGCCCGCAACAAGAACACGTTGGAGGGACATGCGCCGTACAGCAATTTTGCTCCTCGATTGGGCTTCGCCTGGCAGCCGCTAAGCGGAGGCAAGTTAGTGGTTCGCGGCGGCTTCGGCATCTTCTAGGATCGAATCGGGCTAGATCGCGTCGTTCACGCCTTCGAGCAAGGA
>JAGWRH010000181.1 GCA_028876695.1 Acidobacteriota bacterium
CTGCACGGCATCTTCTCGTCCCGCCGCCACGCGCTGGTGCTCCAACACCTCGGCGTGAAGTAAAAATTCCGTCAGCGGCAACAATAGCGCCCGTTCCATCGGATTCGTCGAGCGCTGCGTATTGGGATCGAAAGCCCGAATCGACTCGATCGTGTCGCCCAGCAGCTCGATGCGCACCGGTTGCGGCGTTTCCGGCGAGAACACGTCGATGATTCCGCCACGCACCGCGAACTGTCCGGGCATCTCGCACGTGGTCTGCCGCTCGTATCCGGCCCGCGCCAGGAATCCGATCAGCTCGTCATGCGCGATGGATTCATCGCGCGCGATCGTTCGTGCCAACCCGCGGTAAAACTGCGGCTCACGCATGCGCGCGAGCGCCGCCTCGGCCGGCGCGATCAGAATATCGGCTTCGCCCGTCGCCAAACGCCAAAGCGCCACGGCCCGGTCCTCCGCGATTTCTCCGTGCGGCGACCGGTTCTCATACGGCGATACATCGAGCGCGGGCAGCAGCGCGACGCGCCGTTCCGGTTTGCCCGTGACCGCGCGATAGAACCATTTCATCGGCTCGATCAGTGCCTCCGCGTGCTGGTTCGACTCAACCACCACAATCGCCGGCCGGACCAGCTCCGAAACGACGAGCGGCGCCACCAACGCTTTCGCTGATTCCGTCAGACCCGCGAGCCGCACCTCGCCCGTGTTGCGACGCAGCCGGTCGCACATCTCCTCGATCGCGCCGAGACGCGCGATCCGCGCCAGCAATTCCGATACGAGCGGCAAAATCATGCCCGTTGACCTGAAATGCGCTCGATCAAGCGCGACGTTGAGTAACCCGGCTCGATGGGCAAACGCACCAGCCGGCAGCCGATTGCCGCAACGATGCGATCCAATTCGTTCGAACCTTTCGATGCGGAATTTTCCATCTCGGCGGCAGGCTCTCTGGGTCCCCGAAACGCTCCTGCGTTTTGCGGTCGTTGCCCCCCGCAAACGAACACATCCGGCTGGACGAGTTTCAGAAATTCCTCGAGAGTCGCGTCCACCACCGTCGCCGCATCGACGGCGCGGAGCGCCGCTACAATCTCCGCGCGCTCGGCTGCCGGAGTTATCGGCGGCTGAATCTCCATGTATGCGTCGATCCCGCTGTGGCCGCTCGCTCGCGCCGCGGCCGCGCGCACCAATTCATCCGATTGCACAGCCACTGCGAGGACCGAACCAAAGTCGCGGGCTTGCTCGAGGATCCGAACGTGGCCGGGATGCAGCAGATCAAACGCGCCGTACGCGCACACCACTCCCTCGCCGGTCTCTTTCCACTCCCCCCGGCGCGAAAGCATCTCACGTGGCGAAACGACTTGTCCCAAACGCCTGTCCCTCGGCCCGCTCCCGGAGGAACGGCCGAGATATTCATTCTAACATGCGACCGGTGGCGCTTCAGTCCCGGACGCCGCGCCGCCTGCCTTGGAAACATTGCGCTCCAGCTCGCTACCCGCACCGCCCCCACTGCGTTACCGTTGTAATCTGGGGGTAGTGGGTCAGTTTGAATTTTCTTGATCGTGACACAAGCCCTCAAAATTCAAACTCACCCAGTGCCAATCTGGGGCCAGTTGGAGGGTACGGTGTCGTTCAGTGATATACTCGCGGCCTGACGGTTACAGCGCCTTTCCACTGATTGGCACCATTCGCGAACAGGATCGTCACCGCGCCATGCGTGATATTTCGATTGTAGGCGGAGGGCCCGCCGGCTCTCTCTGCGGCGAGCGGCTGGCGTCCCAGGGCTTTCGCGTCACGATTTTCGACGAGCGCCTCGCGTGGGAAAAGCCTTGCGGTGGCGGCCTGACGCATAAGGCCATCCAGGCCTACCCTTTTCTGCTCGACGCCCCTCAGCCGAAGAAAATCGTCAGTACCGCGGAACTGATTTCCGGCGGCGGGCACCGCGCGCGCTTCGAAATGCGGCACCCCATCGTCATCTACGCCCGAAAAGTGCTCAATGGCCTGCTGCTCGACCGCGCCGTGGCCGCGGGCTGCAACCTCAGGCGAATGCGGGTCACCAGCATCGATACGGCCGGCCCGCGGGTCTGCCTCACCGCTGCAGGCGAGGAGTTTCGTTCCGATTTCGTGGTTCTTGCCGCCGGCGCGCGCAATCAGCTCCTGCCGGAAACGACGGCGCTCGGAAAACTCGACCTGGAAATGACGCTCGGCTATTTCATTCCCACCGCGGAAGACATGATCAAAGTAAAATTTCTTCGCGCGTTCGAAGGCTATATCTGGTCCTTCCCTCGCTCGGATCATCTTTCCGTCGGCATCTGCGCCAAAATCGGACAAAGCTCCAGCCAGCAGTTGCGCGGCTATCTCGAGGATTTTATGCGCGCCGAAAAAATTCCCATGGACGGCGCGCGGCTCTACAGCCATGTCTTGCCGTCCCCGCGCGAGCACACCATCCAGCGCCGCAAGATCGCGGGCGCCAATTGGGCCATGGCGGGCGACGCGGCCGCATGCGTCGATCCCATCACCGGCGAGGGTCTTTACTACGCCCTGAAATCCGGTGATCTGCTGGCACAGGCGCTCGTCGAAGGCCGGCCGCAGACCTATCCAGAACGCCTTCGCGCGGCCTTTTCCGCCGATCTCGAATTTGCCGCGCGTTTCGCGCGCAAGCTCTTCTGCGGCAATTTCCTGGGAGGCGCGATCACCACGCGCATGGTGCAGCTTCTGAACTACTCTCCGGCGTTTAGCGACCTCATTCGCGATGTCTTCAGCGGCGCGCAGGATTACCGCGGTTTGAAGCGCCGCCTTTGGGATCAGCTGGGCATCACGTTTGTCGAGATCGTCCGCGGCCTTTTGGCCGCGCCCATCGCGCCGCAGTCGCCGCATCTCGCCGGAGGCCGCGACCGCCTGCCATGAAATCTCGCGGCAAAAGGGCGCCCAAGCGCCCGTCGAAACGCGCCCCGCGCTCGCGGCAACCCGTTCCGAGGATACAACCTCGCATCGGCCTCGAAGCCGCCGTCGAGCGCGTGGTCACCCCCGAATGGACCATCCAGCATCTCAACCCGGATTTGCCGCCGGTGTTTTCCACGCCCGCGATGATCGGCTTAATGGAATACGCTACGGTACTGGCTGTGGTCCCGGATTTGCCTCCAGGTGTCATCACCGTGGGCACGCGCATTGAAGTCGATCACTTGAAAGCGGTCGCGCCCGGCGCGCCCGTTCGTGCGTGGGCTCGCCTATCCGCTTATCAGGGACGCTTCCTCGTCTTCGACGTGGAAGCCCACTCCGGAGAGCACCTCATAGGCCGCGGCCGCGTGTTCCGCGCGATCGTCGATCCCGAGGAACACAAGATCCGGGCGCAGTCGCGCATTCCGCAGCAATGCTAGCAGCTTGCCAAAATAGCCTGAGCATGTGTCATTCCGATGGAGGACGCGACGAGCGTTCGACGAGGAATCTGCTGGTTCTGCGAATTTCGGCGAACGCCAATTCCGTGTCGCGGTTCGAACGCCGCGGCAAACCTACGCCTACTTTTTCTCCGTGATTTTCACGGACGCGCGCGTGGTTTCCCATTCCAGGCTCATCGTGCATGCGTCGCCGGCCCGATCGAAATGAATCGTGAAATCTTCCACCGGTGACGCAAGCTTCGACACCTGCATCGGAATCCGCGCCAGGTCGTATTCCGCGCCGGGATATGGAATGCCCCATTCGCCGGTCTGTTTGCTGATGATCAGCTTCCACGAATCGGGGTTCGGCAGCGCGAAGAGCGTGTAACGTCCAGCCGCAACCGCCGTGCCGCCTGCGATCAAGTTCGTATCGGCATCGAACGTCGTCGCTTCGTTCGCGCCTGCGCGCCACTCTTCGCCGTACGGCACCAGCCCGCCGAATATCTTCCGCCCGCGCATTCGCGGGCTCGAGTAGCTCACATGAATCGTCTTGCCGTCGGCAAACTTGCAGCTCGCGTTCGCTGGAGGGCTCGCCGGCTTGCCGCCGCTTCCGATTTGCGCGCGGGCCGGAGCGGCAATTGCGATGAGCCCCACGAGCAGGCTCGCCAGTACCGCACAGCACCCTGTGAATGTTCGCATCTTCACTCCTAATCGCCCCAATCGCCCATCTGTCCGGTTTAGACGGTGGATTCTATAGGTCGACGCAACACCATCTGATAAGAACCTGCTGTTTAAGGATGGTGTTCATGAGGCATTGGAGACAGTCGAGACTCTCTCTCACGCAAAGAACCGAGATCTGGAGCCGTTGGAAGTCGGGGCAGTCGTTAAAGGAGATCGGCCGCGCCTTTGGCAAGCCGTCTAGCTGCATTCACTGTTTGTTGGTGCCTCGCGGAGGGATTGCTCCGGCAGCTCGCCGCCGGTCTCGTCTATCCCTGACTCTCGCTGAGCGAGAAGACATTTCCCGAGGGATTGCTCGCGGTTCGTCGATTCGGGAAATAGCCAAACACCTTGATCGAGCTGCCTCGACGGTGAGCCGGGAGGTGGCACGTCATGGCGGCCGCCCTCACTATCGAGCCAACCAAGCCGATTCCCAGGCCTGGGAATCGGCTTTACGACCGAAGAGATGCCTTCTAGCCGTGAATCGACAGCTGCGGAACATCGTTGCGAGTAAACTTGTGTCGGACTGGTCGCCCGAGCAGATTTCCGGATGGCTCAAAACCCAGTATCCCGATGATGCGAGCATGCGCGTGTCCCATGAGACGATTTACCGGAGCCTGTTCATTCAAGCGCGAGGAGTATTGAAAAAAGAGCTGATGAACCACCTGCGGACGAAGCGGCGCATGCGCCGCTCGCTCCATCATGCAATCGTCAGCGGACAGTCCCGCGGTCGGATCGTCGATGCCATCTCCATCCGCGAAAGGCCCCCGGAAGTGGAAGACCGTGCCATTCCCGGCCATTGGGAAGGCGATCTGCTGGCCGGCGCAAACAACAGCTACATCGCGACTCTGGTAGAACGCCACTCGCGATTTGCCATGCTAATCAAGGTGCCGGGCAAAGAGACGGAAGTTGTCGTTGCAGCGTTGAGCAGGCGCGTTCGCAAACTTCCCGCTACCCTGCGCCGCTCGCTCACATGGGATCGCGGGTTGGAGATGGCCAAGCACAAGAGCTTCACGGTGGCCACGAACGTCAAGGTCTACTTCTGCGATCCGCAAAGTCCCTGGCAACGTGGGACCAACGAAAATACGAATCTGCTCCTACGACAATATTTCCCGCGAGGAACGGATCTGTCCACCTACTCTCAAGCACAGCTCGACCAAGTCTCGCTGCGCTTGAACCAACGCCCGAGAAAAACACTAGGTTTCCAAACTCCTGCGAGTAAACTGCACCCAAGTGTTGCGTCCACCACCTGAGCTGGCACGGCTAACCGGACATTCCCCGTGCCGTGGAACCGAACGCGAATAAACCCGTGTGTCGGAGGTTTGCTTTTTGGGTACCTCAGGCTCTAGCCATGTTCGCGCGGGGTAAAATACCACTACTACCCTTTTAGGAGGTCCACTGCCGTGCGATTCCGCTTGTTCTTGATCGTACTTCTGTGCGCGGCGCTTATTCCGTGCCTTCACGCTAAGACTCGCGGCCTTGGCACCGTGGGAGGTCGAGTCGTGGATACTCACGGTAAATCCGTATCGGGTGCCCGCGTCATTCTGCAGGAATCCGGCGGTCGAGATCCACAGGTGACAGAGACCAACGACAAGGGGCAGTTTTGGTTCGCATCGCTCCCTGAAGGTCAGTACGACGTCCGCGCCTATCATCTCGGACGTATCTCTGAGTGGCGTCAAAATCTCTGGGTTTCCCCAGGTCGCCAGACCAACGTTACCCTCCACCTCCACGCGAAAGCGTCTGCTCGCCTTTAGCATGCGAGAAGGGCCTCTCACGCTGTCTCTGCCGCAAGTTAAAGCAGCCATCGCTGCCCACATCCCCCGCGGGGACCAAAGTCCTGAGTAGTCGGCTAACCGGACAAATCAAGCGTTACTTGAAACGTTTGGTTTGCCGGTTTATCAAGAACTTGGAGCGACAGAAGATTCCCTTGGAGCGAACGGTTTCAGCAGGAGATATATTGCCAGGGCGTAAAGCGCAGCGTTTATTGGCAGCGTTATTAAGGCAAAATCTTTCCAAGTTGCGGTGTGGTAGCCGCGTATGAGAATGCAGATGTAGTAGCCGACAACTTGGGGCCAAAATAAAATTGAGCCTCCAAGTTGATACGAAGATATCAGCAGAGACGCAGAGATAACGATGCCCGCACCCGCAGCAATCAGTGCTCGCCGCCTCCTCGTCATGTGCGTTCCTCCATGCCTCGGGAAACGAAAACACGCTCATCATACATCACCGCGCGATCACAAATTGAACGAGTGGTCGTGTAGCCGGCTGACCGGACAGTTGGTCCCCGCCGACGAGATCCTCGGTATTTCCGCTCGGAAGGCGGCGCTTCATCCGGGAATGGTGATCTCGACTGAAATTGTGTCTCTCTAACGGCGATGGCATGATTTCGGGACGCTATGAGCCAAGAGAAACAATTTGATATGCCCGACAAAATCTGGGGTGTATAAGAGGAGCAGTCCAGCAGGTCAAAATGGAATTCCCCGCGGAAAACCTGCAAGAGGAGGTACCCCATGCCGTTCTACCTTCACCAGGTAAGCTACAACCCCGAGGCCCTGGCGCGACTGATCGCTAATCCGCAGGACCGGTTTGAGGTGATTCGAGCGCCGATCGAGAAGCTCGGCGGCAAGGTCAAGGACGCGTACTTTGCGTTTGGCCCGTTCGATGCCGTGCTCATTACGGAAATGCCAGATAGTGTTTCCGCGGCCGCCATTTCGTTGGCGTTTGCCGCGGGCGGCGCGCTCCGTAGTTGCCAGACCACTACGCTGTTAACTACGGCTGAAGCGCTCGACGCGATGCGCAAGGCCGGAACGTGCGGCTACAAATCGCCGCTCGCGAGCTCTGCCGCCGCGCGTTAAGCGACGATTTTTTCAATCTCAGGACTGGCTGCGGGCCGACTCGGCGAGGAGGGTGAAGTTCGTGCGGCCACGGTGAATAGCGGCGCCTCGGGCGAGTTGTGCTCGCAGTTGGGGGTGCAATCGGCTAATCGGACATTCGGCGCAGGAAGTCTAGGGCACATAAAAAGTGTCAATCAATTTCTCCAGGATGCGTCCGTCTCTGCTGAACGAGTAATCCTTTTCGAAGCCAACAACGGCTAATCGACGGGTAAGGTGGTCGCGTAGTCTTTCTGCTTGAGGACGACTGAGCTGGCGACCCGAGAAAGCGCTTGGCCGGTAAGTGAATTGAGGACAGCTGTTCATACGTACCATTGATCTCGTCAGGCGGCCGATTAACCTCTGATGGCTACGGGGCCGGTCGCGTGCTGGATGAGCCCGCCCTCAACGCGCGCGTTTGGCGCCCGAGCCTTGAGACAGAGGAGAAACGGCATGGGAAAAAGAACGCTGGTGATCGTAACAGCATTTGCCTTTTGCTTGGCTTTCTCAAGCGTGACGCGAGCGGCGAGCGCCAAATGGGCGGCACAGGACTCGACGCTAAATGTTTGCACGGCGACGGGGTCGGGATCGCTTTCATCGACACCAACGATTAGCCCGTTCAATCTAACCTGCACCGTGACCGGAGCGGGAGCTACGTCAGGCAGTTCCGGCACGCCCAGTCAAGCGACAATGGACGGTCCCAACTGGGTGGTGATCACGCCGCTCGCGATGCACCTCTCCAACGCGCAGTCGCTGTTCGTGACGCCATCTCTGGTCACAGGGCTGTACACCGAAACGCAGGTGAAGGGCGGCAACGGCAGCCAGTCCGCCAGCGCGTCAGCAAGGGTGTTGCTGCGTGTGGTGGACGTGACCGGTTGCACGCTCAATTCAAACACGGTATGTGCGACGGAAACAGCCGCCGAGCCGGTGGTTGATTGCACTCCTTCGATCTTCGGATGCGACTCGGCTGACAACAACACTACATATGGCGTCGCGTTCGACGAGAGGATTCAGACGCTGACCGCTACGTTGAACCTAGGCGAGAGCATCGATCTAGCCTTGGCGACGGCAGACGGCCACTCGTTCGGATTCGCGTTTGACGATATGACCGCCGGGACGCACACCGTGGTTGTCGAAGTGGCCGTGGAGGCTTCGACTACAAATACTTCCTCCACCTACAGCGGCGCATTGTCGTCGGCCGTGTTCGGACTTGGGCTAACCACCGCCGAAGCGGTGAACCTGACGCAGGGCGCGAACGACATGAACTTTTAGTCGGGTAAGCGTTTA